>JADGOF010000007.1 GCA_017883105.1 Acidimicrobiales bacterium | reverse complement strand
AACGTGATTGCCCCGGGCCTGGTCGAAACGAATATGCTCGCAGCACTTGGAGAAGACCAGATCGCCGAGTTCCAGGCCCAGGTTCCTCTGGGTCGGGTCGCCCAACCCACGGAGATTGCCGAAGCCGTCGGATTCATCGCCTCCAGCGGTGCCGGCTACATCACCGGGGCAGTGCTGCCGGTCGACGGCGGACTGGCTATGGGCCTGTAGCGCAGCAAGGTGACAGGTGGAGCTTCATCAACCAGTGCAACCACGACAAAGGAGCAGATGAGTGAGTAACGACGAGGCCTTCGAGAAGTTCAAAGAGTGTGCGGTTGAGGTTCTCCAAGTGCCTGCCGACAAGGTGACCAAGGAAGCACGATTCGCCGAGGACCTCGATGCCGACAGCCTCGATCTGGTGGAACTGGTCATGGCCCTGGAAGAGTCCTTTGACGTCTCGGTGGACGAGACCGAGCTCGAGGGCATCGAGACCATCGGCCAGGCCTTCGATCTGATCGCCGCCAAGATCTGATGCAACTGGGTGTCGGTCCAGATGGCCCGATCGCCGGGCGGCGTGTCGCCATCACCGGCATCGGGGTCGTCTCGTGTTGTGGCGTCGGAACCGAAGCCCTGTGGGACGGCCTGAACGGTCCCCCACCGGTCGGAGAACGGCGTGTGCCTGACTTCGACCCCGAGCGCTGGTTCACCACCAAAGAGGCCCGTCAGGTGGACCGATTCGCCCAGTTCAGCGTGGCGGTCGCCGAGATGGCCCTCGAGGATGCCGGCGGCCTAGCCGCGGATCCGGGCCGATCGGCAGTGGTCATGGGAACCGGAGTCGGAGGGCTCCAGACGCTGGAGAACCAGATTCTTGTCTTCGGGGAAAAGGGCGCCCGGCGAGTGTCACCCCGACTGGTCCCGATGATGATGTCCAATGCCGGGGCCGCCGCCGTGTCCATCCGGCTGGGATGGCACGGTCCTTCCGAGACGATCACCACGGCCTGTGCAGCAGGCGCCCACAGCATCGGCCACGCCGCCCGCATGGTGGCCTCCGGTCGCTATGACGTGGCGATCGGCGGAGCAGCCGAAGCGGGAATGACCGGAGTGGGCATCGCCGCATTCTCCAACATGACCGCCCTTTCCACTTCGGGCAACTCGCGACCCTTCGATATCCGGCGGGACGGATTTGTCATCACCGAAGGCGGTGGAGCGCTCGTGCTCGAGGCGTGGGACCATGCCGTGGCCCGAGGGGCCCGCATCTACGGTGAGTTGGCCGGATCGGCCAGCACCGCCGATGCCCACCACATCACGGCACCGATCCCGGGAGGCTCCGGGGCCGCCGCCTGCATGACCCTTGCCATGGAGGATGCGGGTGTGACCAGCGACCAGATCGGCCACATCAACGCCCACGGGACGTCGACACCCCTCAATGACCAGGCCGAATCCGATGCCATCACCAAGGTATTCGGGTCGGAATCCCCCCCGGTGACGTCGACCAAGGGGATCACCGGCCACGGACTCGGGGCCAGCGGCGCCATCGAGGCGGTCGCGGTGGTCATGAGCATCCAGCACGGATTGATCCCGCCGACCTCCGGTTACGAGGAGCCTGACCCCGATATCCAGCTCGACGTGGTGGCCGGTACGGCCCGACCGTGGGATCCGGCTCCCGTGCTGTCCAACTCCTTTGGTTTCGGTGGGCACAACGGGTGCCTGGTGATCGCTCCCTCCTGAGCACCGCCTTCCTCCCTGCCCCCGTCCCACCCCGGAGGTGCGGTCGACCCTGGCGGCGTTTGCCCTACCGTTGAGATCCGATGGCTGACCGAATGACCCAGACCGACCACCGAGCATCCGAGGCACCCGAGCCGATGTACCGAACAGCTCCTGCAGCCGCCGCCGGGGCCGTTGGGGAAGCTGCCCATCCTTTCGGGTCCCCGAGTCCCGACCTGGCCATCGGCGCGTTCACGCCCCGTGGACCCTGGGTCGTCGACCCCGAGGCCATGCCCTGGCGCTTCCCCACCGAAACCAATGGGGACATCGACGCACTCCGGGCCGAAGCTGCCGCTCTGGCCCGTCGGTTGATCACCCCCCAGCACCTTCCCTCGGTGGCACGCGTGATGGCGGTGGGAGTGCAGCTCGGCTCCGCTCTCCTCGGCTGGAGCATCCGCGACCGCGGGACTCCGCAGTCGCGATCCGGGCTGTCCCGGCGGCTGCGCCCGGCATTCGAGCGCCTCGGACCGACCTATATCAAGCTGGGACAGATCATTTCCTCCGGTGAGGGCATCTTCCCCGAGGAGTTAGTCGAGGAGTTCCGGCTACTACGAGACCGGGTGCCACCGGAATCGTTCGCCACGGTGAGGCGGACGCTCGAAGAAGAGCTGGGACGGCCACTCGGGGAAGTGTTCGTCTCCTTCGACCAGACGCCCATCGCGTCCGCCTCGATCGCGCAGGTGCATGCGGCCACCCTCCGTACCGGCGAACGGGTGGTGGTCAAGGTGCAGCGCCGCAGCGTTGCGTCCCTCGTCCGGTTGGATATCGCCTCGATGTCGTGGATCGCTCCGCTTCTGGTGGGCCGCATCCCCATCACGGCCCTGACCAATCCGCCGGCGTTGGTGGAACTGTTCGCCGAAACGATCGTCGAGGAGCTCGATTTCCGCCTCGAAGCCCAGAATATGCTGGACATCGCCGCCGTGTTCGTCGGAACAGGGCAACGCTCGGTGGTGGTGCCGAGACCGCACCCCGAACTGGTGACCCGGCGGATCCTGGTCATGGAGCACCTGCATGGATTCGCCTGGGGCAACGCTGCGGGAATGCGCGCTGCCGGCATCGATACCGCCGTCGTACTGCGTTCGAGCCTGATTGCCTTCCTCGAAGGCGCGCTCCTCTACGGCGTCTTCCACGGAGATCTTCACGGAGGCAATCTGCTGGTCCAGAACGACGGAACCGTCGCCTTGCTCGATTTCGGCATCACCGCCCGGTTCGATGAGCGCAAACGGCTGGCCTTTCTCCGCCTGGAAATGGGTGCGACCACCAACAATCTGACTGTACAGGTGGAGGCCCTGCGGGACCTGGGGGCCCTCCCGGCCGACTCCGACATCGAGGCGGTGATCCGCGACCTCGGCCTCGATCGCCCGGCGGTCGACCCCACCACCCTGACTGCCGACGAGATGGTGGCCGAGCTACGAGAAGTGACCAAGGCACTCCTCGGGTACGGCGCCAAGCTCCCGAAGGAGCTGATGCTGTTCGTCAAGAACATGCTGTTCCTCAACGGAGCCATGGCCTCGATGGCTCCGGATGTAGACATCCTTGGGGAGATCTTGGCCATCGTCACCTACTTCACCGAGCGGCACGGCGAACGCATCGCCAGGGAAGTCGGTTTCGACGTCAGCGCCACCACCATCGATCTGGATGGGTATCGGGCGGCGATGGGATTCACCGAAGAGACCGACACCATCACCTTTCGCGACCTGCAGGAACGACGCGAGCTGATCCGGCACCGCCTCGAGCATCGGAGCCAGAGCCGCAGCCGCACGTCCTTCTTCCGAGCCGTCTACAAGCTCATCCGTCCTGACCGGTACTGAGCGTTCCACCAGAAGGGTCGGCTGAGTCGTGTCAGTCCTTCCGTGCTCCCATCTGCTCAGCCGGCGTCGAGGGCCCGGCGCAATGAGGATACGAACGCCGCGGCACCCTCGGGCCCCTCACCCTCCAATAGGCGTCGGACCAGGGCCGATCCGACCACCACCCCGTCCGCCACTTCGCTGACAGCCGCAGCCTGCTCGGGCGTCGACACCCCGATCCCCACGCACACCGGAATATCGGTGACTGCAGTCACCCGCTCGGCGACCTGGCGGGCCGATGCAGAGAGGACCGCCTGTTCGCCGGTCACCCCCATACGGCCCACTGCGTATACGAATCCCCTGGATCGTCCGCAGATGGCGGCGATCCGCTCACTTGGCGTGGACGGGGCCACCAGCAGGACAGTGGCCACACCCGCGCTGTCGGCCGCCTTGGCCCACGGTTCGAGTTCTTCGAGGGGCAGATCGGGGATGATCGCGCCCGAGACGTGGGACTCGGCCATCATCCCGGCGATCCGTTCGTGCCCGGCTCGGTAGATGAGGTTGTAGTACGTCATGACGACAATGGGCACACCGACGTCGATGCGGCTCAGGTCGGCCAAGATGCCGTCAGGAGTCGTGCCCCGGACCAAGGAGCGCAACGACGCCTCTTGAATGGTGGCGCCGTCGATCATCGGATCGGAGAAAGGGATGCCCACTTCGATGGCGTCGGCGCCGGATCCGGCCAGCGCTTCCAAGGTGATCAGCCACTGATCGTCCATGCCTCCGGTCAGGTAAGGCACCAACAGCTTGTGCCCGGCATCGCGCCGCGCCCGCAAGGCGGACTCCAGAGCTCCGGGCCGTGCACGCCTCGCCCTGTCGGTGTTGGCGGTGTTGGTGTTAGGAGCGCCGGTGTGGATTGCCCCTTCGCCACGGGCAGGGTGGCCGGCCGTCATCGTTGCGCCCGCAAGATGTCCCGGACCTGCGCGACGTCCTTGTCCCCCCGTCCGGACAGGTTCACCAGCACGGTCGAACCGCTCGGCATTTCGGAGCGCTTGGCCGCGGCGATTACCCAGGCGACGGCATGGGCCGACTCGAGGGCAGGGATGATGCCCTCGGTGCGGGCCAGGCGCTGGAAGGCCTCGAGCACCTCGTCGTCGGCGGCGGACTCGTACCGGGCCCGTCCGACCTCGGCCAGATGGGCATGCTCCGGCCCGATGCCCGGATAGTCGAGCCCCGCAGAGATGGACGTGGCCTCGAGGATCTGCCCCTCCTCGTCCTGCATGAGCGCGCTCCGCATGCCGTGAAGCACACCGGGGATTCCGGTGGCCATGGCTGCTCCCCCGGCGGCTTCGACAGCTACCAGGGACGAGGTCGTGGCATCGGCGAAGCCGGCGAAGATGCCGGCGGCATTGGAGCCTCCTCCGGCACATGCCACCACCACGTCCGGATCAGAGCCGCCGAGGAGCTGCCGGCACTGGGCTCGGGCCTCCTCCCCTATCACCCGCTGGAACTCCCGCACCATCCACGGGTAGGGGTGGGGACCCATCACCGATCCGAGGCAGTAGTGGGTGTTCCCCACCGAAGCGACCCACTCACGCAACGCCTCGTTGACCGCATCTTTGAGGGTACGGCTTCCACTCGACACCGGTCGAACCTCTGCTCCGAGCAACTCCATGCGGAACACGTTCAGCTCCTGACGCTGGGTGTCCACTTCGCCCATGTAGACCACGCACTCCATGCCGAAGAGGGCGGCCGCGGTGGCGGTGGCTACGCCGTGTTGGCCCGCTCCCGTCTCGGCGATGAGACGGGTCTTCCCCATGCGACGGGCGAGCAGCGCCTGACCCACGACGTTGTTGATCTTGTGCGAACCGGTATGGGCCAGGTCCTCCCGTTTCAACAGCACCCTCACCCCCAGCTCTGCCGACAGACGCGGGCACTCGGTGACCGGGGTCGGCCTTCCGCCGTAGTGGTGGAGGAGGTCGTCGAGCTCCGTGTGGAAGGCGGGATCTGCCCACGCCGACCGGAAGGCCTCCTCGAGCTCCATGCACGCCGGAACGAGCGACTCGGGCACGAACCGTCCGCCGAACTGGCCGAACCGGCCGCTGAGCCCGGGGTCACCCATGATCACGTCTGCTGCTCCATGCTCTGGCGTTGCGCCCTCCGTCATCAGTCGTTCTGCCAATCGAAGACATCAGGCGCCGCCCCCGGAGGCCGGCCGTCGACGCTCGAACGGGGATCAGGACCTGGCCATGAGTCGTTGGACCGGGCGAGGTCTGTCGACGCCGCATGGACGGCGGCCATGAAGTCGTGCAGTTTGGCCGGATCCTTCACGCCGGGGGACGACTCCACACCGCTGGCCACATCCACACCCCACGGATGGAGATGGGCAATGGCCGCGCCCACATTCTCCGGTCGAAGCCCACCGGAGACGATCAGGCGATTCGGATCGACCACCCCTTCGGCCAGGCGCCAGTCGAACAGTTCACCGGAACCGGGGTTGGACCCGTCGATCAACAGGAACTGTGCGCCGTACTCTGGGAACCGATCGATGTTTCGATGCCCAGCCGGAAACGCCTTGATCGTCCAGTTCACCCGTCTGGCGATCATCTGTGTGTCCTCGATCGACTCCATGCCGTGGAGCTGCACCGCCCGCAGCCCGATCTGATTGGCGATCTCGACCACCCGACTCGGCGATTCGTCCCGGAACACGCCCACCGTGACCGTCTCATGGGGAAGTCGCTTGACGATGTCGGCCACGGCCGCCGGAGCCATCTGGCGGGGTGACGGAGCGAAGATGAAGCCGACGGCGGAGGCCCCCATGCCCACCGCCAACAGGGCATCGGCTTCGGTGGTGATCCCGCAGATCTTCACGAAGACACCGTCTGGTTCGTCCGAGTCGCCACCGGGCTGCACTGTGGTCACCGGCCCACCGCCAAGAGGGAGGCCACCGCGGCGCGCCGATCGACAGAGCGCACCAAGATCTCCCCCACCAGTACCCCCTGGTAGCCGGCCTCGGCCAGACGGGCAACGTCCCGGCCATCCCGGATGCCCGACTCTGCCACCGCGATGGTTCCAGGCGGAATCACCTTGCCGAGCGCCAATGCCCGGTCACGATCCACCTCGAACGTGCGGAGGTCCCGCTGGTTGACCCCGATCACCGTGGCACCGGCATCAATGGCGCGATGGAGTTCATCTTCGTCATGGACTTCGACCAGCGCGGTCAACGAGCACCGTCCTGCCAGGTCGAGGTAGGCCACCAGCTCGGGATCGGTGAGGGCGGCAGCGATGAGGAGGACCGCGTCGGCGCCCATCGCCCGGGCATCGCAAACGTCGAGGGCGCTGACCGTGAAGTCCTTGCGCAGCACCGGGAGTGCGCACGCCGCACGGGCAGACCGGAGGTCTCCGGGGCCCCCTCCGAAGAACTCGTGATCGGTGAGGACCGACAGGCACGCCGCCCCGCCTTCCTCGTACTCGGCGGCCACTGCCGCAGGATCGAGGTCCGAGTCGAGCACCCCCTTGGAGGGAGAACGCCGCTTGATCTCGGAGATGACCGCTATCCCCTGTTGCGCACTGGCGGCAACGATGGCGTCCCCGAACGGGCGCGGCGGATCGGCCTGCTTCGCCAGTTCGAGGACCTCCTCGACGTCGCGATCGTCAGTCGCGGCCTCGGCCCGATGGGCGGCAACGATCCTGTCCAGATACGCGGGCATCACCTCTGAAGCCTACCGGGGACACCGTGACCCACGGTGATGGCCGCCCTGGTGACGCTCACACTTTCCTAACCATGACGGGCGACTGGATCGGTCCGGTGGCAGGCTGGGAGTCATGGTGGTCGGCGAAGAAACCCTGGTGGTCATCGAAGACGATCACCACATCTCGGATCTGGTGACCATGTACCTTCGCCGGGACGGGTTCCGGGTACTGCAGGCGGACGACGGTGAAACCGGTCTGGCCCTGGTGGAACGGGAGCATCCCACGCTCGTGATCGTTGACATTGGCCTCCCCGGGGATCTCGACGGTCTGGATGTCTGCCGGCAACTGCGGGAACGTTCGGTGGCCCGGTCCGGATCGTCCGTCGATCGCCCGGGTATGCCCGATACGCCGGTGCTCATCCTCAGCGCCCGGGACGACGAGGTCGACCGGGTGCTCGGCCTCGAACTCGGAGCCGACGACTACGTAACCAAGCCTTTCTCCGCCCGGGAGCTGGTGGCCAGGGTCCACGCCATCCTGCGCCGAACCCGGGCTCCTCTGGGCGGCGGCAGGCCTGCCGTGGTCGAGCTCGGCGGCATCGCCGTCGACAGCGGCCGACGCGAGGTGCGTGTGGACGGAGAAGCAGTCCCCCTGGCCACCCGGGAGTTCGACCTGTTGGCCTATCTGGCCGACAACCTCGGATTGGCCCTTTCCCGACGACAGCTCCTCAACGGGGTATGGGGAGACGACTGGTACGGCGATGAACGGACGGTCGATGTCCACGTCCGCCAGCTGAGGAAGAAGTTGGGAGACGACCTGCCCCTGGCCACGGTGTGGGGCGTCGGCTACCGGCTGGGATGAGACGTCGACTCACCGTTTCCATTCTGGTGCTGGTTGCGGTCACCCTGATTGTCACCAGCATCGGCAGCTACTACTTCATCCAACGGGCTGCCCTGTCCACCGCCCAGCAGGAACTGTCCGGTCAGGGACGTGCCATCTCTTCGACCATCTCCGGTGGCGCCACCATAACCTCTGCCGGTTTCCGCCGAGAGTTGAAGGTGATCGCGGAAGCGGGAGCCTTCCAGGGCATCGATCTGGTGGCTCTCCACCCCGACGGCACGATCACCGGTGACCTGCCTGCGGGGATCACCTTCGGTCAGCTCGACGTTCCCGCCCTCCAGGCCGGGGACCAGGTAAAAGGCCACGACCGGTCGTTCCTCGTCTACACGGCGATACCCACTCCTATCGCCACGGTGACCACGTACGTCCCCGTGCTGATCATCACCCGCCAGGTCCACAACCCGGCCAACGGGCTCCATTACTTCGCTCTGGTGGGAGCCATTGGCCTGATCGTGGCCGCCCTGGTGGCTGCGACCCTGGCCCGTCGCTTCACCCGTCCGCTGGTCGCTGCGGTGGCGACCACCCGGCGGATCGCCTCCGGTGACCTCGATGCCACCGTGGAAGTCCGGCCTAGAGAGGATCCTGAATTCGCCCAGCTGGCCGACTCGATCAACACCATGGGAGCCAACCTTGTCCGGGCCAGAGACCAAGAAAGGCAGTTCATCCTCTCGGTCTCCCACGAGCTCCGGACGCCCCTGACCTCGATCCGTGGCTATGCCGAGGCCATCCTCGATGGGGCTGCCGAGGAACCGGCCGAGGCGGCCGCGGTGATCAGTGCCGAGGCACGTCGTCTCGAACGCCTCGTGCAGGACCTCCTCGACCTGGCTCGCCTGGATGCCGACCGGTTCTCCCTGGAGATCCAGGCGGTCGACTGCACCCAGGCGGTCCGTCAGGTGGTCGATGGATTCCGTCCACGGGCCGGGGAGCTCGGACTCGAACTGATCACCGCACAGGGAACCGACGGTCCCCTATGGGTACGTGCCGATGCCGACCGCCTGGTGCAGATCCTCGCCAATCTGGTCGAGAACGCCTCTTCCTTCGCCGCACGCCGGATCGTGGTGGGGGCAAGCGCCGTGGCGGGTGCGCCGACGGTCTGGGTGGTCGACGACGGTCCCGGCATCCCTCCTGATCAGCTGTCACGGGTATTCGAACGCCATTTCACCTCGGACCGGGTCGGCGGGCGACGCAAGGGATCGGGTTTGGGACTGGCCATCGTTTCGGAGTTGGCCACGGCGATGGGCGCCACGGTCCGGGCCGAATCCCCGGCAACCGACGGAAGGGGGACCCGCTTGGTGGTCCATCTCCGACCTGACGTACGGCCGGCACCGCTCGCCCCACCCGACCACACCGATTCGGCAGGTACTCCCGGTGGTGGCACGACCGGCATGCCCGGTGCAGTATGAATCGTTGGACACCTACGTTGGACACCCACGAGGAGGGGACGATGGAGAAGGTGATTCTCGTCACCGGGGCCTCGGCCGGTATCGGCCGGGCCTGTGCCGACCGGTTGTGCCAGCGGGGATGGAGGGTGTTCGGTGCCAGTCGACGGGGCACCTTGCCGGGTGGATGGACTCCGATGGTCATGGACGTGGACAGCGACACGTCGGTGGCGTCCGGATTCGAGACATTGCTCGCCCAGGAGCAGCGCCTTGACGCGGTGGTGGCGTGTGCTGGATGGGGCCTGACCGGCGCCGTCGAGCAGACCCCGATCGCCGATGCCCGTGACCAGTTGGAGACGAACTTCTGGGGTGCGGTGCGCGTGGTGCAGCACGCCCTACCGGTCATGCGCCGCCAACAGAGGGGGCAGATCATTCTGGTGAGCTCGATCGGGGGGATCGTCGGGATTCCCTTTCAGGCGTTCTACAGCGCCAGCAAGTTCGCCATGGAGGGCTACGGGGAGGCCCTGGCCTATGAGGTGGCGCCCTTCAACATCCAGGTGACCATGGTGGAACCGGGCAACGTGAAGACCGAGTTCACCAGCAGCCGTCGTGACGTGGTGGCTCCCGAAGGTGAACATGCATACGATGCCGCAGTGGCCAAGGCGGTCGGCACCATGGCCGACGATGAGGCGAACGGCGTCGAGGCAGACGTCGTCGTCGCCACCGTCCAACGGGCTCTCGAAGCGAAGCGCCCACCTAGGCGGATGTCGGTCGGGAAGATCGACGAACGGATGGGGATTATTGGCAAGCGCCTCCTGCCCTATCGCCTCTTCGAAAAGGCGGCGAAGGGTAGTCTCGGCGTCTGATCGACGGGCCGACACCGTCGCAAGCCCTGCATCCGTCGCTCGGGGCGGGAGTGAAGGAGACAGCATATGGCCAATCCTCTCGGTCCCCTGGGACCCGCCGACGAACGGTTCGACCACCAGATCGCCGACACCTTCGCCACGGTTGGCGTGAGCGATCCCTCGTGGACCGAGAAGGTGTGCGCCATGGCCGCCAAGCGGGACGGGAGCATCCAGCTGGGATTCGGGATGGGCAAGTACCTCAACCGCAACGTGCTCGACGGGTACGCCGGGATGTCACGTGGCCTGGAGCAGATCACCGTGCGCGGTAGCCGACGGCTATTCCCCACACCCGACCAGACGGCGGTCGGTCCCGTCCACTACGAGGTCCTCGAACCCATGCAACGGGTGCGCTTCTCTCTCGAGGCCAATGACTGTCAGCCATTGGCCTTCGACTGGGTGTACGAAGCAGTCCTTCCCCCGGTGACCGAGGAACGTACCCATCAACGGACTCCGCTCGGCTACCGGGTCAGCGCCGATCTGGTGCGCTATCACCAGATCGGAACGGCCTCGGGATGGGTGCAGGTGGACGGAGAGCGCCACGAGATCACTCCCGAGGATTGGGTGTCGACCCGGGACCATTCGTGGGGCGTGCGTTACGACGTGGGGACGCCCCCCACGGATCTCGACCCGTTCAACCCAGTGACCGAGATGGATTTCAAGATGATCTGGTGCCCCGTCCTCATGGCCGATCCTGACGGGTCCCCGTGGGGCCTCTTCATGCACGTGGTCGACCTCAAGGGATTCGGTCACGAGCAGCGGACGGTGACCGGCGCCATCGAACACATCGACGGTCGTGTCCAACGCATGGCCGAGATACTTCCTGACCTGCACTTTGACCCCTCCAACCGCCGCCTACTGGGCGGAATGGTTGCGGTGACCCTGGAGGACGGTTCGGCCCGTCGCTTCGAACTGGAGGTGCCGACCTCGACCGGCTTCCATGTCGGCGCCGGGCTGTACTTCGGCTGGCAGGGTCACCACCACGGTGAATGGCGGGGGCAACTCCATGTCGACGGCGAGCGCCTCGCCGACTGCAGCGAACCGACGCTGGCCCGTGAACTCCACCAGGTCCGGGACACGTTCGTCCATGTGCGTGATCTCGACACCGGCGCCGAGGGCTGGGGCAACTGCCAGCCCATGATCACCGGAGCGCATCCCGGGCTCGGGCTCACCGCGGACTCGTCGTTCTGGTAGGCCGACGGTCACTTGTCACCCGGTCGTCCCGGCGATGTCGGGTGCAGGCCCGGAACCGTTGATCAGAAGGCAACGCCCGACCAGTAGGTGCCGTCGAGCATGCCGCGCAGTGTGTCCCGGTGGATGATGAGGTCGTCGATGTCATCGGGTCGCACGGCTTCGCCAAAATGGATCGATCGTTCGGTGACGCGACGCATGATGACTCCGTGCCGCATCGCGGCAAACGCGATATGCCAGGTGAGGTCACCGGGGTCGGTGCCCGACGCCTTGGCGTAGGACTCGCGGACATCGGATGGTCGGAACA
Source organism: Acidimicrobiales bacterium (assembly GCA_017883105.1). Classification (GTDB taxonomy): domain Bacteria; phylum Actinomycetota; class Acidimicrobiia; order Acidimicrobiales; family RAAP-2; genus Bog-756. The sequence goes on along the minus strand of JADGOF010000007.1, from coordinate 9,425 downwards.
TGTCGGGCAGACCGGGAGCGCCCAATTGCACGGCAAGGTCCTGGAAGAAGAGATGGAGGTAGCACATCCATCCCAGATCCACCTCCGGAGGGGCCACCGAGGCCATCTCCCAGTCGAGGACGGCAACCACCTCGTTGTCCCGGAACATCATGTTGCCTATGCGGCCGTCGCCCCACGAGAGAGCGTCCCCGCCGGCATCCGTCGGCAGGTTCTCCTGCAGCCAGGTGAAGCAATCAGCCAGAAGCGGCGACGGCAAGTCCTCGACAACCCAGTCGTAGTAATCGACCCAGTGGTTGAGGATCCGTTCCAATGAAGTGGTACCAGGTTGGCGAAGTTGGAGAAAAGCAAGATCTTGGTTGTCCGGCGTGATGGAGTGGATCCCGGCGGTGGCGCGAATGGCCGACTCCTGAATGGTGTGCCGGTCGGCGTCACTCCCGTCAAACACCCAGTTGTCGCCGAAGGTGTAAGGAAGGACATCTGGCGGAACGATGCCCTCGATCCGGTCCATGACAAAGAACGAACCGCCGAGGACGGCCCGGTCCGGCTCATACCAGTGCGTCTGCGGCACGGGAACCGGGGTGTTCTCCTGCACCAGGCGCATCACCCGGAACTGCATGTCCATGTCGTAGGTGGTGAATACCGGATAATCGGTACTGGGCGGCTCGATGCGGGCCACCAACTGATGATCGACCGCGGTGCCGTCCTCGTTCCATCGGGCATTGAACAGGAGTGTCTCTGACGACATCCCGTTGCTCTCCGGACTCTTGACATCGGTGATCTCCGGGTCACTGTGCGGAGGCAGCGTCTCGGCGAGCCACTGACGGAGCCGGGCGGCGATCTCAGCCGGATCGCGGGTCGATGTCGTGATGTGGTCGGCATCCATCGACGATGTGCTGACCGTGCTCGATTCCGTCTCCGAACCAAGTTCCGAACTCATTCTGTGTCCCCCTTAGATGCAGTGAGTCTTGGGCAGACGATATCGCGCCAAGTTCACATGGTGATCACGGACGACTCAGGGGTAGTCACCAGAACGCCTCCACACGATGGACTCATGAACATCGACGACGGCCCATGGCACGCGCCGCTCGAAACCCCTGTCGGGGACAAGTTCCACCGGACGAACCTGGACGAGACCAGGTTCGATCCGGCCCCAAGTTCTCCACAGGAGCGACCCGATCCTTCGGGTCCTTCGGTACTTCCAGTCCCGCCGGGTCGCTTGACTCCAGCGGCCCCTTGGGCCTTCTGCATTCTCCGGGGCCACTACCGCCACTACGGCCCCTGAGGCCCCTCCATCCCCTGAGGCCTCTGGCTCCGCTTCAGGCTCTGCCGTAGCGGGAGCCACAGGATCCCAGCAGGGGATGGCGGGCGAGCCCGGATCCATGCCAGCTCCACTGCGCCGCCACAAGTTCCCCTTCCCCACAGGCGCCGTAGTCGCGGGTTTGATCGGCGGATTGGCAGGTGCCGGGATGGTCAGGGAATTCGGCGAAGCTTCATCTGCCTCTCAGACCGCCAACCGGGTCTCCGCGGTCTCCCTGGTCGGCGAGACGTCAAACCCCACTGCAGTCGTCGTGTCCAAGGTGGAGCCGGCTGTCGTCTTGGTCAAGGCTACCGATTCCAGCCAGACCGCCGACGAAAGCACCGGAATGATCATCACCGGTTCCGGTGAGGTGATCACCAACAACCACGTGATCGCCGGTGCCACGACGGTCTCAGTGACGCTCAATGGCTCGACAACGCCGCTCACGGCGACGGTGATTGGGACCGATGCCACCGATGACGCTGCACTCCTGCAGATCGCCGGGGCGCGCAATCTGCTCACTGTGACCTTTGCCGACTCGGACAACATGTCGATCGGCGACAGGGTGGTGGCCATCGGATACGCCATCGGGCTCACCGGAGGACTCACTGTCACCCACGGGATCATCTCCGCCGAGGGCCGGACCATCACCGCGTCCGACACCGGCGGAGGCAGCTCGGAGACACTGACAGGTCTGCTCCAGACCGATGCCGCCATCAGTTCCGGCGACTCGAGAGGCCCCCTGGTGAACACGTCGGGCTACGTCGTCGGCATGGACTCCGCATCAGCGGCTTTGGGCTCCGCATCGACGGCACAGAACATCGGTTCCGCCATTCCCTCGGCCACCCTCGAGTCGGTCATCGCCCGCTTGCAGAAGGAGACCATCACCTGATGGGTACCGGGTGAACACGGCCGCTCGTGGTACTCATCTGTGCCGGAAGTGTTCCCCGGATGGAACCTTGGCCGGATGCTCGGGCAATGGACTGGAAGACGGTCGCTGCGTTGTTGTCCCCGAGTGCCGCGATGGGTCACAAGGCGCCGGTTGCATCGAGAACGAGACAGGACCGAAGTTGTTCGCCGAGGAAGCCGCTCCGTCACGATAACTCCCGTATGGCCAACCACGTGGCTTGGTCCGGTGATACTGGCGGCACCGCGCTGCGAAGACGGACCGTTCACGCCGGCCGCGCATTTCCCGCGGCAACGTCCCGAAAAGGAGGCTCGCATGACCTTCCACCACCAGCGTTCGAGCAACCAGCTGTGAACACCCTCGCTGTGACCATCTACGGAGTCGGTGCCCTCACCTTCATGGTGACCATGTATGCGCTCGAGGCCCGAGGTCGGACCTTCATCCTCGGCTTCGCATTCGGCTGCTTGCTGTCGAGCATCTACGGATTCCTGGCCGGTGCCTGGCCTTTCGGAGTCATCGAAGTGATCTGGTCCGGTATCGCCCTTCGTCGTTACCTTCGCGAAGGTGCTGGCAGCGCACTCGAGTGACTGTGCATTCCTCTAGACGAGTCAGCGCGGCGGACCGGCCAGTCGCGGCAGTTCCCAGGCCCGCGAGAGATTCGGACGCTACGTCCTCGAGATCATCGGAAGGGGACAAGCTTCTGCGACCGCTTGATGCTCCGCTCCTCCTTCGGACCAATGGACCGACACAGGTTCAGGGGGTGTGATCCGTCGGTGCAAGGTGGCCAGCGCCACGACTCCCCCCAATCCCGGCGACCACGCCACCGACGTGAGATGCCCGACTTCATGTTCGCCGTCGGCGGTGAAGACGGAAGCGCCCGCCAGCCCGGCAGCTGCGGTCCTCGCCCCCTCATCACGTTCATCAACTCCGACCGAATCCTCGGATCCGACCCCGACCTCTACCCCGGCTGGGAAGATCACGCCGCACAACCGCCGGGCCACATTCGAGCCCCGGGAGTCGAGGCGGGCCACCAGTTCCTGCCCGGTGAAGCAGCCCTTGGTGAACGAGACGGTTCGGTCGACCAAACCCACCTCGGCGGCGATAGTTCCGTCGAGGATCTCACGGCCGTTCACGGGAATCCCGGCCTCGATTCTTGCTGCTTCCCATGCAGCGGCATCGCAGCGAACCGTCTGATCCGATACCCAGGAAAGCGCACCCCCGGGCGGAGGGGGTCCCAGTAGATCCACGCCGGCCAGACCGGGCCACGCCACCGGAAGGGTCAACTCCGGTCGACCGACGATACGCTGAGTGGATTCGGGTCCGCGCACCCCCACGAAGCTCCAGGGCAAGGGCTCGATGTCCACCTTCACCCGCAGGCGGAAGCGCTTCAGCCGTCCATCGACCACGTCTCCGTAGCCGTCATCGGTATCGAGGACGAACTCCTCGGCTCCCGTGCGCGTCACCCGGATGAATGCCTCCACCTTTCCCTGGGGGCTCAGCAGGAGTGCATCTACGGTCGCCCCGACAGTCATACCCTCGACGTCCTGGCTGCACTGGCCCTGGAGATACGACGCCGCATCGGGGCCCTTCACCACCAACACGTCTCGAGCCAGGACGAGTGCCGCAGCCGTCGATCGCAGCGCCTCGTACGAGGCCGCCGCCGGAGCCTTCGGATCGTGGATGTCGCTCATTCGGTCACCTGCTCAGCTCATCGTGCGTGCCATGGCCACCGCCGACAGCAGGGCGGCAGCCTTGTGGGCGCATTCGGCATTCTCCGAAGCGGGGTCGCTGTCAGCCACTATGCCGGCTCCCGCCTGCACCGAGGCCTTCCCATCGGCACCGACGGTCATCGTCCGGATGGCGATGGCGGTGTCCAGGTTGCCAGAGAAGTCGAGATACCCGACCACCCCTCCGTACACGCCGCGCTTGGTCGGCTCAAGGTCGTCAATGATCTCCATGGCCCGGACCTTGGGGGCGCCGGACAGGGTGCCGGCGGGCAGGGTCGCCCGCAGTACGTCGATCGGGCCCTTCCCAGGGTCAAGCTGCCCGGACACCTGGGAGGTGAGATGCATAATGTGGCTGTAGCGCTCGACCACCATCATCTCGTCGACCACCTCGGTGCCGAAACTGACCACCCGACCGACGTCGTTGCGGGCCAGGTCCACCAACATCACGTGCTCGGACACTTCCTTTGGATCTTCGACCAACTCACCTTCGAGGCGGCCGTCCTCTTCGGGCGTCCCTCCCCGAGGTCGTGAACCGGCAATGGGCCGGGAGATGACCGTCCCGTCCCGCAGGCGCACCATCGGTTCCGGCGACGCGCCGACCACGGTCACCTCGGGGAAGCGCAGGAAATAGAGGTACGGGCTGGGATTGACCAGCCGGAGCACCCGGTAGACGTCGAAGGGGTTGACGCCGAGGGAGTCCAGGTCGAATCGCTGCGAGAGCACCACCTGAAAGATGTCCCCGGCCGTGACGTGCTCCTTGGCCGCCCGCACGGCATCTTCGTAGAGCGAGTCGGACATCGTGCGGCGCACGTCGTCCGGACCACCGGCCCTCGCTGGGAGCAGACGCGCCGGTTGGTTGCTGGGGCGGAAGCAGTCGTGGGCCAGCCGATCGAGCCGGGCCTCGGCATCAACGTAGGCCGCATCCAGTTCATCGACGCCCCACTCCGGGTCGATGACCACGTTGTCGATGAGGACCACCCGTTGCCGCCAATGGTCGAACGCTGCCAGCTGTCCGATGACCAACAGGATGGCATCGGGGTGACCGAGGTCGTCCGGCGGGGTGTTGGGCAGGTGTTCGACCTCGCGGACCACGTCATATCCGAGGTAGCCGACAAGGCCGGCGTGCAATGGGGGCAGATCGGGGAGATCCGGCGAGTCGAACGTGTCGAGAATGGCCTCCAGCGCAGCGAGCATGCCGCCCGAGCCGCTCACCAGATCGCCAGTGGCCGCATCGAGGTCCAGCGCGCCCTCGGCACTCACCTCCCGGCCGACCGCGGTGATGGTGGCCAGGGGATTCCGCCCCACGAAGGAGTAGCGGCCCCAACGCTCGCCGCCCTCTACCGATTCGAGGAGAAAGCCGGTCCGGTCGCCGCTGCCCACGATCTGGAGGAACGCGGCCACCGGGGTGAGCGTGTCGGCCACCAGCTCACGCCAGACTGGCACGATCCGGTGCTTGGCGGCCAGGTTCCGAAAACCGGTGGGTCCGGGACCTGACGGGCCGTCGCCCGAGACCGAGCTCACTGATCCGACGGGGCGTCGCCGAAGGCGCGGTAGAAGCAGGAGCGATTGCCGGTGTGGCACGCCCCGGCACCTTCTTGGTCGACGGTGATCAGCAGTGCGTCGCCATCGCAGTCGTAGCGGACGCCGCGCACGTACTGACGGTCTCCCGACGTCTCGCCCTTGCACCAGAACTCCTGGCGACTGCGGCTCCAGAACCAGGTCCGGCCCGTCTCGAGTGTGCGGCGTAGGGACTCACCGTTCATCCAGGCGAACATGAGCACTGAGCGGTCGGAGGCATCCTGGACGATGGCTCCCACCAGTCCGTCACTGTTGAAAGCGATCTGACCCAGCTCGTCCTCAGTGAAGGAGACCGGCACAGCGGTGAAGGGTTCCGGTGTGGTGGACGTTGTCTCTGTTGTTGTCCCGGTGATGTTCACGAGAGGTGCTCCCTGGTGCGTGTGGTTGCTGGCAGATGTCTTGCAGATGTGTGATCGCTCCCCGGGCTCGCCCACAGGACGGGCCTCGGATGCACTGCTCAGAGTGCTCAGAGGTAGAGGCCGGTCCCGCCGTCGATTCGGGTGGCGGCCACCGCATGGATGTCCCGCTCGCGAAGGATCACGTACTCGTCTCCCTGGACTTCGACTTCGAAACGGTCCTCGGGGTTGAACAGGACGTTGTCGCCCACGTTGACCGATCGAACGTGCGGTCCGACGGCGACCGCCTCGGCCCAGGCCAGGCGCCGCGACACCTGCGCCGTGGCCGGGATCAGAATTCCGGCACGCGATCGACGTTCACCCTCCGACTGGCCCACCTGGACCAGTACCCGGTCGGCCAGCACCGTGATCGGCAATTTGACCGGATTGCCGTCGCCATTTCGGCTTGTCGCTGGTGCTTCTGACGTCGTGGATGCCACGGGTGCAGGCTACCCCAGCGTGAAATCGACCCGATCGGGGCTCCGCCGGAGTCCGTCCCGGGATGCCTCGTTCATACCGGCCGCACCGCCACCCCGGCATGCTGCAGGTACGCCTTGGCCTCCGCCACGGTGAACTCGCCGAGGTGGAAGATCGATGCGGCCAGGACGGCTTCTGCGGCCCCGAGCGTTGCGCCCTCCACCAGGTGGTCGAGGGTCCCCACCCCGCCGGAGGCGATCACCGGCACCGGGCAGTGCTCGGCGATGAGTCGGGTCAGGTCCAGGTCGAAACCGTCGCGGGTGCCGTCCCGGTCCATCGAGGTCAGCAGGATCTCGCCGGCCCCGATGGCCGCGGCCCGTTCGCACCACTTCAACGCGTCGAGACCGGTGGGCGTCCGTCCACCGTGGGTGAACACCTCCCACTGCGCCACCTCGAGGGAGCGCCCCCGAAGGAGTTCCGACGAGTCGTCCGTCTTCCGACGACGGGCGTCGACGGCCACCACCACACACTGGCTCCCGAACTCGTCGGCGAGCTCGGTGATGAGCTCGGGCCGGTCGACGGCGGCGGTGTTGACGCCCACCTTGTCGGCGCCGGCCCGGAGGAGAAGCCGGGCGTCCTCGACCGATCGCACCCCGCCGCCGACGGTGAAGGGGATGAAGACAACCTCGGCGGTGCGCGACACCACGTCCACCATGGTCCGGCGATTGTCCGACGAGGCGGTGATGTCCAAAAAGACCAGCTCGTCGGCGCCCTGGGCGTCATAACGGGTGGCCAGCTCCACCGGGTCACCGGCGTCGAACAGATCGGTGAACCGGACTCCCTTGACCACCCGGCCGGCATCCACGTCGAGACAGGGGATCACGCGGACGGTACGCACGCGGCCATCCCTTCCTCGACGGTCAACCGGCCGTCCACCAGGGCCTTGCCGGTAATCGCCCCGGTGAGGCGTCGCACATCGGGGCGATTACCGGCTGCCGATGCACCCGCGGCCGCACCCGCTGAAGACGACCCGTCGGCGTCCGATGCGGGCCGAGAAACGGACAGGCGGGCCAGAGCCCTGATGTCCGCAGCTGATCCCACCCCGCCTGAGGCGATCACGGGAATGGTCGTCTCCGACAGCACGGCGGCCAGACCCTCGAGATCGGGACCGGTCAGCATCCCGTCGCGTTCGATTGCGGTCACGATCACCGCCGCCAGGTCGACCCCGTCGAACTCGGCGAGCACGCCGGAGACGGTGCGTCCGCTCCCCTGTTCCCAGCCCCGGGAGGCGACCTCGGTCCGGCCCGCGGCGTCGAGACGATAGTCGAGGCCGATGGCTACCCGGCCGGGGTACTTGGCCGCCAGAGTGTGAGCCGCACCGGGGTCCTCCACCGCGGCGGTACCCAGAATCACCCGACAGACCCCACCGTCGAGGAGCTCCTCGATATCGTCCGCGGTGCGCACACCCCCACCCGTCTCCACGGGAACGTCGACAGCCCGGGTGATCTCCAACACCAGGGCCCGATTCACCGGCCGACCAGTGCGGGCGGCATCGAGGTCGACCACATGCAGCCACGGTGCGCCGCCCGTGGCGAAACGCCGGGCCAGGGCCACGGGGTCCCCGTACTCGCTCTGGCGATCGAAGTCACCCTGGGTCAGCCGGACCGCGCCGCCGTCCCGGATGTCGATGGCGGGATAGAGATCCATCAGGGCGTCGCCCGGCCGCTGGTCCCGTCGACCGCACGCACGAAGTTGTCCAGGATCCCCAGTCCCACGGCACCGGACTTCTCCGGGTGGAACTGGGTTCCCCACACCGGGCCGCGCTCGGCGGATGCGGTGACCGGCCCGCCGTAGTCACAGGTCGACGATGTGTCGCCAGTGAGCTCCGGTGCGTAGGAGTGGACGAAGTAGACCCATGCCGGTCGGGGTGCTCCCCGGAGCAGACCGGACCCGGAGCCGGGCCGGAGATCGAGCACGTTCCACTGCATCTGGGGATGCTTGACCCCGTCAGGCAGGCGCCGCACCGTGCCGGCCAGGATCCCAAGACCGGATTCGGTGGGGTCCTCGTCGGACCCCTCGTACAACAGCTGGAATCCGACGCAGATGCCGAGGAACGGCACGCCCCTGTCGATGGCGAGTCTGGCCGCGGTGTCGAGGCCACTGGCCCGCAGTGCCTGCGCGCAGCGTCCGAACGCGCCCACGCCGGGAAGCACCACGCCGGCGGCGGTAGCCACCCGATCGGGGTCATCGATCAGCCGGGCGTCGGCTCCCAGGTACTGGAGTGCCTTTTCCGCAGACCTCAGATTCCCGATGCCGTAGTCGAGGACCGCGATCACCGGTAGCAAAGAGATCGAGAGCCGGACGGGAACCGGTGGCACGACCGGTGGCGCGGCGCGTTCACAGGGCGCCCTTGGTGGAAGGGATGCCGACCCCTTCGTGGCGAACGGCGTCCCGCAGGGCGCGCGCCACCCCCTTGAACGACGCCTCGATGATGTGGTGGGTGTTCTTGCCGGTGATCAGGCGCACATGGAGCGTGAGTCCCGTGGCGGTGGCGAAGGCGCGCCAGAACTCCTCGGCCAGCTGTGGATCGAAGGGCGGGTTCCCCAGCGAGTTGGTGTCCGGTGCGAACTCAATGGTGTAGGCGAGGAACGGCCGGCCCGAGAGGTCGAGGGCCACTTCCACCAACGCCTCGTCCAGGGGCAGGGCGATCGACCCGAACCGCCGGATCCCGGCCTTGTCCCCCAGGGCCTCGGCCAGCGCCTCACCCAGGGTGATGCCCACGTCTTCGACCGTGTGGTGGGCGTCCACATCGAGGTCGCCCCGGGCCTCGACCTTGAGATCGAACCCGCCGTGGCGACCAAGTTGGCTCACCATGTGGTCGAAGAAGGGCAGGCCGGTGGAGACCTCGGTGGTGCCGGTTCCGTCGAGGTCGAGGGCCACCTCGATCGACGTCTCCTTGGTCGTTCGGCTGGCGGTGGCCGTCCGGGGCGAGCCCGGGATTTCAGGTGTGGTTGGCAGGGCGCTCATTGGAGACTTTCACTCAGGGCGGCCAGGAACCGGTCGTTCTCCACTGGGAGTCCCACCGTGACCCGAAGGCATCCGGA
>JADGOF010000149.1 GCA_017883105.1 Acidimicrobiales bacterium | reverse complement strand
GGCGGTGTTACCGCAAAAAAACAGGAGCCTTGGGAGCTGTGGACGACTGGCGTCACCGTGGCATCTCGGAACTGGGCGTCTCAATGACCGTACCGGCAGTGTGATCAAGGCCATTCACCGGGTGGCTGGAACCGGTGGTAAGCCGCTCTGCAAGGACTGCTAGTCCAATCGTTGGGTAAACACGATCTCCCAATAGGGACCGACCGGCTCACCGTCCAGGACGGGCCAGGTGCGCCGGATTGCCTCAATCGGTAGACCGTGATGATCCTGGGCGGCCCACAGGGCACGCCATCCCGGGATTTGGCTTTCGTAGAATCGGCCATAACGGCCCGGTTCATTGGGGGCAAAAGGTCCCGGGTTCAAATCCCGGCAACCCGAGCGCCGCTGGCTCTGGCAAGCCACCGTTCACCAGTCGAGCGAGGGACTTGGCGTGCACAGCGGCGTGCACAACGGAACTGTAGGCAGAGGAAAAGTGCGGTAATCAGCGGTCAAGTGAGCAATGCCGTTCGACCAGGTAGGCCCTATTGAATCGGGCGTTTGGCCTGGTAGCGGGACTGCCCGGATTGGTGGCTAGATACACCCATCAGGTTGCGGGTTCGACTCCTGCCGGGGGCGCCAAGTGGCAGGTCAGAGGGGTTCGGCGTCGGGCGAGGATGTTGCTGAGCGGCCCGGCGAAGTAGGCGGACCGCCCGCTCGACCCGGCCGCAGTGCGCCGGCGAGGCGCCGCATGCGGGATACCTGTCCTCCCGCGGCCCGGTCCGGCCGCTGGGGCTGCCAATCGTCCGGCTTGTGGATGACCAGTCCCAACGACGTGGTGGCAAACTCGCCGAGGCGTGTTCGGAGGTGGACGTCACTGAACGGTGCCACATCCACATGCCGATCCGACGGCGTATCGCCAAGGGTGAAGTCACACTGCACCTGGTACCCCTCGCGCCGCAGATGGAGGATCACCGCTTCGACGTCCCGGCGCCGGTAGAGGACGGTTCCTCCACGGTTGACGGTCTCCTCGTTCGACGAGACGTTGTACTCGGTGGTGTGCACGGCGAAGCCCCCGGGCCGGATGCAGCGCATCTGCTCCACTAGAAACTTCAGGCCGGCTTCCAGGGATCCCAGGTGCTCGAAGGCACAGGACGACCAGTTGAAGTCGAACCCGCGGAGTTCGGCAGGGATGGCGACCATGTCCACAGGACGGAAGGTGACCAGCCGTTGGAACGCATCGTCGGGACAGAGCCCGACGTTGTTGAGGGCATCGATGCTGTCCGAGTACTCGCGGCCCGAGGTGGTCCATCCGCGCTCGATGGCCAGGTCCGGAGGGAGGTCGGTGGCCACGATCTCCACTCCGAGGTTGGCGAACACTGCGACGAGCGGTTCCTGCCCGACTCCGAATCCGAGTCCACGCCGGCCGGGAGCCAGAACACCGCGCTCGGAGAGGACTGCACAGATGAACAGCCATTCCCACATCTTCCGGTGCATCACGAATGGCTTGCCATCGGTGCCGTCGGGGTCCCACAGCGGGCGCAGTACCTCGGACCAGGCCAGGAGCTCGGGCGACTCCAAGGAGGAGAGGGTACAAATCTGTGAGTCGATCATTTTTCGGGGGCATCCTCAGAACAGGCGACTGTTCCGCTAGGAATCGACGGGGTTGCCATCGCTCTGTCGGATCCTGACGGCCATGCCGACTTGCCCGACTCTAGCGCCCGCGGGGGAAATGGCGGCCCTCGCTGCGTGGCTCCGGACTGACGGAACGGAACCCGTTCGCCCCGCTCGCCGGCGGTTCACCCGGTACAAACGGGCTGCGGAGACCCCGGTACCGACAGGCCGCGGATACTCGGGAACCGACCGCGCCTTGGCTAGCATGCGCCCGTGAACTCCACGGCCGGCCGGCCGCACCTCCACGCCCGACGGCCACCGCGACCGCCGAGCTGGACCTACCTTCTCGCCTCCGCCGGCGCGGCCGCGTTGGTGTTCGCCGCGGTCTGCCTGGCCCTGGCCCATGTCCATCACGACGGGGCTGTGCTGACCGGGGACGAAACCCACTACATGGTCGCCGCACTGGCCATCGGCCGGTTCCACACGCTGCACGTGGAGGAGGCCTATCGCTATGCCATCGCCCACAACCTGTTTATGCACTGGGGGGTCCAATTCGGGCAGCAGGCCATCGACGCCGGTCGGATCCAGGTGGTGGTGAGCCATCATGGGTTCTTCCCGTTCCACGAACTGGGTGTGCCATTCCTCCTCGCCCTTCCCGTGGCCATCGGAGGCGCGGCCGGAGCGGAGATCGCTTTCGCCGCGGTGGTGGCGGTGCTCACCGCCGCGGTGGCCTTCCTGGTCGGAAGGGTCAGCCGGGTCCGGACACCCTGGCGGTCGGCGGTGGTCGGCGTGTTTCTCAGTCCCGCCTTCATCCTCGCTGCGACGCAGATCTACCCGGACCTGGTGAGCGGGCTGGTCATAGCCATCGTGGTCCTGTGCATTGCCACCATCGAGATCGAGGGCCGCGCTTCGATACGGCTCCTCGTGGTCATGGGCGTGCTCATCGGCTACCTCCCTTGGCTCCATAACAAGAACCTCATCTTCGCCGGGCTCCTGTCCGGTGCCGTTGCCGCGGTGTGCCGGCAGAGGAAGCTGGGCCTTCGGAGCCTCTCCTTCGTCGCCGCGCCCGCGGTGGCGCTGTGGGTGCCGCTCCTCGCCTACAACCTCTATGTCTTCGACAACCCGATCGGGATCGTCGACAGTCTGAACCTCGGCATGGCCTCGTGGAGCCGAATGGCCGCTCTGCTGGTCGATCGACGCCAGGGCATCGTGGTCCAGATGCCCGCGGTGCTGGTGGGAATCGGGGGACTCTGGTTGTTCCGTCGACGCACCCCTCGGACGGTTCTGGTCACGGTGGCCTGGCTGCCCCTGGTGATCTTCCTGAACGGGACGCTCGCCAACAGCTTCGGCGGGTTCAGTTTTGCCGGTCGGTTCCAGTGGGAAGCGGCGCCCCTCCTGTTGGCGTTCGCCGGGCTGGCGCTGGTGAAGATGACGCAGGTCCGCCCGCGGGCTGCTTTCCTCGTGACGGCCATGCTCGGCGTGTTGTACGTGATCGAGTGGATCCCGGTCGTCGCCAGTGAGCACGTGTACTACAACCTGGGGTTTCTGGACCCGGCCTCCTACAAGGGATGGTGGGGAGCCCTCGACCCGTTCTCCCCCATCCTCGGAGACTTCGCACGGCCGTGGTCGGTGGTCTGGCACGGAGGGCGGGTGTGGTTGGGTGTTGCGTTCGTCCTGGTGGTGAGCGTGCTGGTGGTGTACATAGTGGTTCGCCTGACTCGGGACAATGCCAAGGTCCGGTTGCCGATCGTCGGGTCGTTGGTGGCTCTGCTGGCTGTCATCGGGGTGGCGACCACGCTGGCCGCAGCTCCGCTGCCGTCTCCCAACGTGATTCCCGCGGTGGATCTCAACTCGACGGTCGGGGTGGTCGATGGCACCGCCCGGGTGGTCCGTGGCCCCTCCCAAAGCGGGGCCCTGGTGTTCGGCCCGTCATGGCCGATCGCCGCGGGACGGTATGTCGCGTCGTTCACTTACAACCTCCAGGACCCAAAGACCCAGCGGGCCGATGTGCTCATCAGCGGCGGGCCACCGGCGAGCTCCTCGACGGTCGTGGCCAGTACGCAGCTGAAGGCAACCCGTGGCCTGTCCGTGGCCAACCTCCCCTTCACCGTGGCGCAAAAGGGGAAAGTCCAGTTCAGGGTGTTCTGGACCGGTTCCGGGCGCCTCAGGGTCACCAGCGTCGCGTTGACGGTGCGCCCGGCGGGCTGAGGCCGGCATCCCGCGCCACCCGCCGGCGTGTCCCGCATGCTCCCAGGCGATGGCAGTTGCCACGGTCGATCGTATACGCTTGGCCAATCGAACAGAGCCGATTGAACCCCCCGGGTCACCGGGTGGATGCCTCCAGCACTGTGCCCGCCTGCTCGACTAGCCGTTGGTCGGGCCGACTGGTGGGGGTGGCGGCGCTGTCCGTCGTGGTCGCATTCCCTGCGTTGGTCGGTCTCGTCTCACCGGCATCAGCGGCATCGTCCGGCGCCTCCTCGACAGGGTTGTCGGTCCCCCGATTCATCGGCCTCCCTGCGGGATGGACGCAGACCTGGTCGACCGGTCCAATTTCCGATGCGGGCCAGCCCATCGCCATGTCCTCGCCGGTCGTGGCCGACCTCAGCGGTCAACCCTCCGCCTTGGTGGGGGACCGGCGTGGATTCGTCTACGCCTACCACTTGGCCGACGGGGCTCCGGCTGCCGGGTGGCCGACCACCGACGGGAGCGGTCCCATCGATTCGACCCCGTCGGTGGCCACGCTGCGCAACGGTTCGATTTCGGTGTCCATCGGGTCGGGAAATGACGCTGACCCGACCACTGGCGGCTACCAGGCTTTCAGTCCGTCAGGATCGCGACGGTGGTTCACCCCGGTGGTCAACCCGGCCTCCGACGGCTCCTCGTCCACCGGGGTGCAGGCCGGTTTGACCGTGGGGACCCTCCAGTCCGGGGAGCTCGGTCTCGTCGCCGGATCGCTGGGCCAGGTGAGCTACGCCCTGAACGCCACGACCGGAGCTGTCTCCACCGGGTGGCCCTTCTTCAACTCAGACAGCACGCATTCAACCGCAGCACTGGCCGACCTCTACGGCACCGGCCAGAGCGAAGTCATAGTCGGCGGCGATCAGACTGCTGGTCAGGGACGGGGACAGACCTACACGAACGGAGGTCACCTACGGATCCTGACCGGCCGGGGCAATCAGGTGTGCCGCGCCGACACCAACCAGGTAGTGGATTCGTCACCCGCCGTCGGGGAGTTCCTCCCCGGTCATGCGACGGGCATCGTGGTCGGAACCGGCGGCTTCTTCGGCCATGCATCGGATTCGAACACGGTCAAGGCCTATGACACCCGGTGCCGGCTCAAGTGGTCGGCGAAGGTCGACGGCAGTACCCAGTCGTCGCCCGCACTTTCCGACGTCCGGGGAGACGGGAGTCTCCAGGTCGTCGAGGGCACCGACCAGGGCCCGGGCAAGTCCGGTTCGGTGTGGGTCCTCAATGCCTCCACCGGTCAGACCGTCTGGAAGGCGAGTGGCTTAGGTCGCATCATCGGTTCGGCGGTGACTGCCGACCTGTCGGGGGCCGGGTACGACGACGTGATCGTCCCCACCATCGCCGGAACCAGTGTCTTCGACGGCCGGTCGGGCCAGCAGATCGCCGAGTTGAGCCCCTTTCTCGGCCTACAGAACTCCCCTCTCGTGACCCGGGATCCGAACGGGACCATCGGCATCACCCTGGCCGGCTACGTGCCCTCGGGGGGTCCCGGGTCACCGGCGGTGGGCCAGATCGACCACTACGAGATCGCCGGTTCAAACGGGACCGAGGCGATCAGCGGGTCGGCGTGGCCCATGTTCCATCACGACCCGCAGCTCACCGGCACCGTCGGCGGCACGACGCCCCGCGGTTCGATCCCACCGTGCTCGGTCCCAGCGGCGGTCAACGTCGGCTACGACCTGGTCGCCGCTGACGGCGGCCTCTTCTCCTACCCGGCCGGGGCAATGCCGTTCTGCGGATCGACCGGGAGCCTGCATCTTAACGCCCCCATCGTGGGCATGGCCCTCGCTCCGGTAAGCGGCGGCTACTGGGAGGTCGCCTCCGACGGCGGCATCTTCGCCTTCGGCGACGCAGGCTTCGCCGGATCGATGGGGGGGAGGCATCTGAACCGGCCGATCGTGGCCATGGCGGCGACACCGGACGGCCGGGGCTACTGGGAAGTCGCCTCCGACGGCGGTATCTTCGCCTTCGGCGACGCCACCTTCTACGGTTCGATGGGCGGGACGTCCCTCAACAAGCCGGTGGTGGGGATCTCGTCGTCGGCCGACGGCCGCGGCTACCGCCTGGTCGCCTCCGATGGTGGCATCTTCAGCTTCGGCGATGCTCCGTTTTCGGGTTCGGTGGGTGGCCGTGCCCTCAATGCACCGGTGGTCGGGACTGCCACCGACGCCGACACCGGCGGCTACTGGGAGGTCGCCTCCGAC
>JADGOF010000148.1 GCA_017883105.1 Acidimicrobiales bacterium | reverse complement strand
GCTGGATTGAGCGGCGGGTGTGGTCGGGGTGCTGGCATTCGAAGCGAAGATCAGATGTCGGAGCTGTGACGGCTGTCCCCGGCGACCCAGGTCACGGCAGCGAACGTCGTGACGTCCTCGGCGGGCTCCTCCACGAGGACCGACGCGCCGCCTGAGCCACTCGGGCTCGCCCCGTCATCACTCACAATCCTCCCGCAGCGGCCCTCGGTCGAGCTGAAGGGCACCAGAATCCCGATCGCGCCAATCAGGCGCGACTCGAAGGTATATCGACACTGCGGCATGGCGATCCCCGACGTTGAGTGCTCCTCCATCGGGGGCGGCCGCAACCACGGTCGTGAGCGAGAGTGACCAGGACTCCCGGGCAATGCTCCTGCTGCCGTGGTGAGTGTTGTGGTTCCCAAAGCACCGGTCTGGCTACGCGGCCACCGGGTAGTACTCGTGGATGAGGCCGCCAAGGACGTCGTGACGATGAACGTCCTGAGATGGGGGAGCGGCGATGACCGGGCTGTCCGATACAGGCACGTTGAGGTCGATCCCTCGGTGGGGGCGCTGCCGGTTGTAGTGGCCGACGTACTCCCGCAGCACACGTTCGAGGTGGCCCCGGCCCAGGATGAGCATCCTGTCAAGACATTCGGTCCGCACCGTCCTGACCCAGCGCTCCGCATAGGCGTTGGCGCGAGGAGATCGGACCGGTGTCTTGATCACCCGGATGCCTTCGGAGCGGAATACCTCGTCGAAGCTGGCCGTGAACTTGGTGTCCCGGTCGCGGATCAGGAACTTGATGGATTACCCGCGGTCAGCCAGGTCCCCCATCAGGTTGCGAGCTACCTGGGTGACGAACGCACCGGTCGGATGATCGGTGACACCGAGGATGTGCATCTGCCGAGTCGACAGTTCGATGACGAACAGCACGTAGAGCTGCTTCAGCCCCACGGTGTCCACAGTGAAGAAGTCGGTGGCCAACACGCTGGGGGCCTGGGAGGACAAGAACTCCGACCAGGTTTGCCCGCCCCGTGGAGCGGGCCCGAGGCCATGTCGGCGCAGAACCCGTCGGATCGACGTGGCCGAGACGCGGATCCCGAGCTTTCGGAGCTCGCCCTGGATACGGACGCATCCCCAGCTTCGGTTCTCCCGGCCGAGACGCACGACCAGGTCGGCCAGTTCGTCGCTCATCGGCGGTCGACCAGGGCCACGTCGCTTCCGCCACCGGCGCCACTTGTGTTTGGCCGCTTCCCGGTGCCATCGGAGCAGGGTGTCCGGGGTAACCAGGAAGGAGCGCCACTGGTCGCGAGAGAGCAATCGGCTGAGTGCAGCAAGGATCGCTCGATCTACAGGCCGATAGCGAACTCGGGCAGGAAGCTGTCGCTCGAGAACACGCACCTGGTGCCGGAGCACCATGATCTCGATGTCCTTGTCCGACTGCGTGCGCCGGGACAACACGACGAGGCTGAGGATCCGACATAAGCCGATGTAGAGGAGCGAGAAGGACACGCTGGATGATGACCGGACCCCGATGGGCAGTGCCACTCCAGAGGCCCAATTGGGGTTTTGGCGCCCTTCAGCAGGTCGGCCTTGCGCCGGCGGTGTCGAACGTGGGACGCGAGGGAGACCAGGTGGGCTCCGAGACCGGCAGCGAGGACACCGGCCCCACCCCAGGCGAGGCCGGGCAGGTTGAAGAGCAGCCCTGGTGACACCACGACCACCCCGATAGGCACCGCCCACACCGCTGTCCGGCTGGCCAGGTGGCGTCCCGGGACGTGCGCGAGGAAGAACATCGGCCACAGTTTCTCTGCGACCGCGATGTAGGTGATCCCGAGCCAGCCGAAGAGGCCGACGACCGCCATCGTAACCTCGACGTGCCCGGTCATATCGAACCAGTTGCCCTGGCGATCACCGACGAAGGCAGCGCCGAGGCAGACCGTCACGAGCGAGCCGGCGAGGGCGAACCGCAGCCCGGCGACCGGTGTGCTCTTGCTCCGGACAGACAGTGGCCCGATGAAGTTCACCACGAGCAGCGCGATCGCGACCGTGGCGAGTGCCCCGCTGATGGCGGTCACGGCGACCTGCTCGGTGGCGATGCCGAGCAGGAGCATCTACGACGCGGCCAGCCAGGTGAGAAGCGTCGCCCGGGCAAGCCGGATGGAGCGGAGCGGCCGTCCGGTGATAACCGGGGTGAACTGGTGCATCGCACCGAGCACGCCGAGCGATGCCGCAGCCAGGAAGGCGAGCGGCACTGATGGCGGTGGCACACCGCCCGGCACCCCCGCGGGCGCCCTGCCCAGGAGCCGGTCGGCCGCCCAGCCGCGACGCGAGGTGCCTCAGTCGCCATGGTCGCCGCCGACCAGCAGGCTTGCCATCGTTGCCGCCACAGCCGTTACGGTCATGTTCGGGTCGAACACATCGGGGTCGATCTCAGGTCCGAGGCCACGCTCGCCGAACTCCTCACGGACCGCCGCCCAGAGATCTGCCACGCCCGCATCGTCGACATCGAGATCGGCGAGGGTCCTGCCCGCGACGTTCGAGTCGTCGATACCAGGATCACCGAGCAGCGCCCAGAGCAGCGACACCACGCACGCGGTGTCCGCGTCACGTCCAAGCCGGTGCGTCTCAGCGGGCATGTCCTCCTCGCGCACCCGTACCGTCTTGACCGCGACATCGGTATAACTCTACCAACGAGCAGAAGAACAGGACAGACCGGTCGGTGGCCGGGAAGGGAGCGCTCATGGGAAGAGAAGATCCACGTCGGTCCTTTGTGGCAGACACCGCCGCGGCCGAGGCGGGCAAATCCCGGTGAGCGCCAGCACGGGCGTCCTCGGAGACAGGCGTTCATCCGGCGGGGATGTAGGGGCAGGCTGGGTCCTCACCCAGGGGGTCGCCACTCGTCGCGTAGGCCCGGGCTCTCGACCCCCCGCAGAGCGACCGGTACTCGCAGCGGCCGCAGCGGCCGCGCAGACGGTCGGGGTCGCGCAGGTCCCGAAGGAGTGGCGACGACCGGTAGATCTCCACCAGATCCTCGTCTCGCACGTTGCCGGCGACGAGTGGCAGGAAGCCGCTTGGGCTCACGTCGCCGGTGTGGGAGACGAAGACCACACCTCGCCCGTCGCCAACTGCCAAGGGGGAGCGGAGGGGCATGCGCTTGCTCTCGTCGGGTCGGCCGTTGTCATCGACGGTTCGGGCCGGGGGTAGAGAAGGGGGGAGCGCGCTCGTGAGCTGCCGGTACAGCGGACCCCTGTCGACAGGCGCCGCCCCGGAGGCGGAGCCCCGCTCGGCGATCACGCGGCGGTACTGCGGTGCTTCGGTGGTCTTGAGGGGGAAGACGCTCGCGGCATCGTAGAGGAAATGAAGGACGTCCTCGGTGTCAGTCGCCGACAAGGGCTGCAGTTCGCGTCCGCGTCCCGTGGTCACGAGGAAGAAGACACTCCAGAGGTTCGCTCCAAAGTCGCGCACGAGCCGGAGGATTCCCGGCAGTTGCCCGATGGTGTCGGCCGTCACGGTCGTGTTGACCTGCAGGCGGAGGCCGGCTTCCCGAGCGGCGCGGCACCCGCGCAACGTCCAGCCGAACGAACCCTGGGCGCCCCGGAAGGCGTCGTGGCTCGCCTCGTTCGCGCCGTCGACGGAGAACGAGACGGTCCGCGCCCCCGCCGTGCGAAGCGCGGTGAGGTTGTCCGGCGTGGCGAGGGGTGTTCCCGAGGGGGACACTGCTATTGGGAGCCCGAGGCGGGTCCCGTGGCGGACGATACGGGTGAGGTCGGGACGTTTGAACGGGTCGCCGCCTGTGAGCACCACGATCGGCCGCGGCGCATCGAGACGTCCCAAGCTGTCGAGCACGTCGCTGACCTCCTCGGTGGTCAGCTCTCCTGGGTCACGTGTCGGGCGGGCCTCTGCCCGGCAGTGTCGACAGACAAGGTCGCAGGCCCGGGTGAGCTCGAAAAGCACGAGGAACGGGCGCGCCCCGAGGTCGAAGCGCGGCCGCCTGAGTCGTGGGCCGTGCACCAGAGCCGGGGGCCGGACGCCTGGCTCCTGAGTGTTGGTCCGGTGCCCGCCGCCCTCGTTTGTCGCTGCGCCCTGGCCTGGTTCCATAGTATAACTCTAGCATTCGGTATAATAAGCCTATGGGGTGGCCAGGCGAGGATCTCGAGGAGGAGGTGTCCTGTGGCGAGTATCGACCCATGCCCAATCGGAACGGCCAGGAACGAGCCCTTCGACACGACCATGGTGACCGGCGCGGCACTCGCCGCCGCTGCCGAGGAGCTCGTCGTGCTGACACCTTTCGAATCAGTCCCGTTCAAGGGTGCCCTGAGCGCCGCGGAGGTGCTCCCACGAGGCGGTGGACTTGGGCGCCGGCAACTGGCAGGTCACCTTCCGGCTACCGTTATGAGCGTAGCGGCCATGTGTGGTCGTGGGTGAGTCCGGCGGCCCGCTCTCGAACGAGGCAAGTACCCCCGTGCGACTCGCTGATGGCGCCCGGCGGGCCGACACCATGGCGGGTCCGGGGCACGGCCCTGTCTGCACGAGAGATTCCGCGCCCTCGAGGCAGTGAGGTGACGCGGGTGAAGTGTTGCCCCCTTTCTGAGGCCGTGGAGTGGATGCCACCGGCCGCCTCGCGAGGCGGCCGGTGAGAGACCTGGCGCTCTTCTTCCATCTACTCGGGGCTTTCCTGCTCGTCGCCGGCATAGTCCTCGCCGGTGTCGCCTTCGAAGCGGCGCGCCGCTGCCCGACGACCGCCGAGATAGCGCTCCTGCTCGGTCTCACCCGGATCGGCATCCTGCTCGTCGCCGTGGGGACGCTGCTTGCGCTCGGCTTCGGGCTCTGGCTCGTCCACCTCGGCCACTTCGGCTACGGAGTCGGGTGGGTAGACGCTGCGCTCGGCCTGCTGTTGGCGGTCGTCGTCCTCGGCGCCGTCGGCGGACAACGACCGAAAAAGGCGCGCAAGCTCGCGGCCCGGCTCGCCGCCGACGGCCAGCTCCCCAGCGCGGAGTTGCGTACGTTGCTTGACGACCGTGTGGCTCGTGCCCTCAACTACGTCTCGGCACTGCTGCTGGTAGTGATCATCGCCCTCATGGTCTTCAAGCCCGGGGCGCTCCACCACTAGTGGTGGAGCGCAGAAGTTCGTTGAACGTGGCTCATGAGGCTACCTTGGCGTCGTAGACCCACTTGAAGGGACTGGCCGTCGCTCTGTGATGCTCGATGAAGTTGAGGATCTTCTCGACCAGGTCGTCTCGTGAGGCGAAGTCTCCCCGGCGGAGCAGCTTGCGGGTGAGGATCGAGAAGAACGCCTCGACCTGATTGAGCCAGCTTGCGTGCACCGGCGTGTGATGGACGACGAAGCGGGGATGCTCAGCCAGCCACGCCCTGGTGGCCTTGGACGTGTGCGAGGAGCCGTTGTCCATCACGATGTGGATGTCGAGGTCATCCTCGATGCGCTGGTCGATCTCTTCGAGGAATGAGATGAAGGTCACCGAGTCGTTGCGTCGGATGTCTCTGGCATGCACCTTGCCGGTGGCCACGTCCATGGCGGCCATGAGGGAGGCCGTGGACGTGACGGACGTACTCGAACTCCTGGCGGGCGGGACGACCCGGACGGAGTGGCTGGGTCGGATGCTTGCGGCTCTTGGCCTGGATGCCCGTCTTCTCGTCGATCGACAGCACCACCGCATGTTCGGGCGGAGCGAGGTAGAGCCCACAGACGTCGGCGGCGCGTTCCCAGAACTCGGGAATATCCCGTCTGGTCAGCCAACCGTCGACCCGGTGGGGCTTCACCTCGTCGGAGCCGAGGATGCGACCGATCTGGGAGGCCGAGATGCCGATACCCGCATCGGCCATCGCGTGGTGCAGCTCGCTGTGGCTCCACTGGGAGAAAAACTCGGGGTGCTCCTCGGTGACCTTGGCCATCAGCACGAGGCGGTCAGGTGGGCTCTGGCCACGCGTCAGGCGCCTTCCTGGTCGGGGGTAACTACGACCGCGACCTCCGGGCAGAGCAGCTTGGCTGGGCCGAGGATCTCCCGTGCCTGCTCGGTGTGCTCGACGGGAACGAGGTAGGG
>JADGOF010000147.1 GCA_017883105.1 Acidimicrobiales bacterium | reverse complement strand
GCACTCACGACCTCGGACCAGTGGCTCGCCTACCTGGCCGTGGCGGCCAAGTTCACCCGCTACAGCGCCAACAACACCTTCCTGATCATGGTGCAGCGGCCGGATGCCACCCGGGTGGCCGGGTTCCACACGTGGAAGTCCCTGGGTCGGAGCGTGAAGAAGGGGGCAAAGGGCATCGCCATCCTCTGTCCCTGCGTTCGACGGGACAGCGTCGAGGACGCGGATAGAGGCGAGACGACCACCCACTCCCGGGTGGCCGGGTTCCGGGTCGGCTACGTGTTCGACGTGGCCGATACCGAGGGTGAGGATCTGCCTGACGACGGTCTGAATGTCGTACACCCGGTCGGTGTCGCCCCGGAGGGCATGTGGGACTCCCTGGTCCAGCGGGTCGAGGGGGCCGGCTTCACCGTCCGGTTCGGCCCGGAGCACGACGAGGCACTCGGTTCTGCCTGGGGCCGTACGCACTACGGGGACCGTTCGGTGACGGTCAAGAGCACGGCCGATCCTGCCGGAGCGTGCAAGACGCTCGCTCACGAGCTCGCCCACGTCCTGTTGCACGAGCACCGTCTCTACGAGCACCAGGGCACCGTCGAAGTGGAGGCCGAGTCCGTGGCCTACGTCGTCTCCGCTGCCTGGGGGCTTGACACCTCGAGCTACTCCACCGGGTACCTGACCGCATGGAGCGGGGGCGACGTCGCCGCCGTCACCACTACCGCCGCCAAGGTGCTGGCCTGCGCCCGGACGATTCTCGAGTCCACCGAATTGGGAGAGGAGGTGGTACCGGCATGACCGGGCCCACGGCTTCGCCGCAAAGCCCCACCGTCCGGGCGACGTTGAGTCGTCCGGACGGTGCTCTGGCGCCTTCGGGGGTCTGCTGGGGGTTCTCAGTCTGTCGCCACCCCTTCCGGCGTCAAGGGTCACTGCGGGACGCCGGCTCGGAAGGTGACCCGTTGGGCCGGCTCGTCCCTCGCCTCACCATCCGGCCTTCGTGTCCTCGTTCGCCCTTCGGGCGTCCCGTGACCCCGGCGGGGTCCCCGGCGACCTCCTGTTCGGTACCCAGCGGCAACCGCCGCTCAACGAAAAGGAGGCCGACATGGCCGATTCACTCACTTCCGCTGACTGTCCGTTCGACGAGCCGTGCACCATGACCGGTATCGACGCACTCGACTGGGACGCCGGGCTCTTCGACCAGGTCGGCGAGTACGACGCCTTTGGTCCCTTCTCGGATCGGGACGCCTACCCCGGGCCCGACTGAGGAGCCGGGCTTGGTCCGCCCGACCAACGGATCGAATGGTTGCGAACCCCCGTGACGACCGCGAAACGGGGCCCGGCATGCGGCTCATCCGGAGCAAGATCAACTCTAGAATCTAGGTGACAGCAAGCATTGGGTCCCGTCCGGAGCTGGCCACTCGGTCGGACGGCTCAGTCTCGAATCGCTACCAGTTTGCTGCGTCCGCACAACCCAGTCGCAGCGCCTGCTCGATGATTATCAGCAGATCGGCGTCGTCGGCGACACCACGCAGCTGGGGAACTACTTCGCTCAATTCGTGGCCGCCCCAGAATGGCGTCTGAGTACCGCGCAGCAGGTGTGCGAGAAGGGTGGCAAAGAGCTTGGGTGCCCGATCCACTCGTCCTCTCAACTGATGAAGGGTGTGGGCATGCTCGTCGAATCCAGCCGATTGGGCAGTCGCCCGGGCCACGCCCTCGGCAATTGATCCGTCAAGTTGGACGACCCAGGCCGCCATCGCTGACGCCTCCTCGAACGTCATCTGCACCGGAATACTGTTCAGGCGATCTTGCCAGTACTGCTGCATCCATCGGTTCCATTGATGCTCTACCGCTTCCGATGGAATTTGGCTGAGGATCCAGCCGACCTGTTTCATCCACTCGACGCGGTCGCCCGCCTCAAGAGATGTGGTGAGGGTGCGGATCCATGAAAGCGTCGCCACGTCGCTGTTGATTGTCACGGAGGCCAAATGAGAGTACAGCCCACGCCGGGCTTCCTCTCGCAGCGGCCCGATGTGATTTGCCGCTGCCAAGTAGAGGTCCAAGAGGCCTTCGCCGAGAAGCTGATCGTTGAAGCGACCCCCGATCAGAAAGCCGTCCCACGCGCGTCGAGCTCGGTCCGGCGTCTCCCAGTCGAAGAGGGGCAACACGTGGGCCTCAGCCCATTCCCGGTCGGCAAGGAAGAAGAACAAAAGGTCGCGTGCCAGCACGACCTCGGCCATGGCCGTACGGTCGTCGCCACCGGCCAGCATCTCCTCGAGGGGAGCCCGGCATTCGGGGCTCAGCCCGCTCCAACTATCCCCGGCAGTTCGCCAGTCACCAGCTACGGCACCGACCCAGAACATCGCTAGTCGTCCCGGAGCAGTGTTGATCGCCTGATCGAGCCAGTCATCCCGGTCAGGATCGGCCGTCTCGTCCTCCATGGTGGCCCACAGCTGGGTGGCCAGGCGTCGGGCACCGGCATGCCGATGCCATTGAGTCGGGTTGGCCTCACCTTGGCCCCTCTCGTACAACAAGCGAGATAGATCATCGACGACAGTCGCGAGGTCGATTCTGGCCATACGCTCGAGGATCTCCTCGGCGACCTCCCAGTCCACCGAAGAGCTGGCCCACCCACGTATCACGCTGCGGACGACGTCGGGGTGGTCCCCGCCGGTTGCATCGAGGATCACCAGCCCATCGCGTGGGTTCCCCCGCACCGCTTCGACCAGCACTCCGAGCGCGTCATTCCAGGTTGGACCTTCGAGGAGGAACGTGACGTCCTCATAGCGACGTAACTCTCCGATGGCAGCCGCCGGGTCGGCCGCAATCCGCTCGTGAAGATCGGCGACTGACATCGGAGGCCGAGGGCCGATCGATCCCGATTCTGACCACATGTGGAGATCGATGTGGGGCCCTTCAACGAAGTCCGGATGCTCCGTCCGCACCTCCGCCAGCGCCTCCTGCGCGCTCACCAGCTCCGGCGCATGTCGGTTGATCCACACCACCGTCTTGAACTGTTCGTAAGCGAGCGTGTCAGCGTCGGCGACGTCAGGCGGACCATTGGTCGCGTCGGCGACAAGGGCGTCGGCGACGGCGACATCGGCGGAACCAATAGCCAACTCGATGAGACGGAAGACCTCGTGATGCAGCTGGTGGTCGTATAGCCAACCTGTCTGCTGAAGCCATGCGATCTTGGTAGTCGAATCGACATCCGTTCGCTCTGTCCAGCCATGTACTGCCAAACGTTGGAGCAGTGGTACCTCTGATTCGGCCCACGTCTCCAGCAGCGCCCTACCCAGTGCACTGCCGGCAACCAACAGGGCCTCAAGACAATCGCGGGCAGCGTCAATCATCACATCGAAGGGGTTGTGGAACCCGTCCTGGGCGTGTGGCTCGATGGCTGAGCGCCTCCCGGAGATCGGATCCCATGCGAGATTGGCCGAGCCGGTGGTCACCAGCAGGCCGTGTGCACCTCGCAGCTTGCGTTCCACCAGCGTGAGCATGACCGCGGCGGCCTCAGGCAAATTGGAGCGAAGGAGCGACTGCCACGCTTCCCTCAACTGATAG
The DNA here is from genome assembly GCA_017883105.1 of Acidimicrobiales bacterium. GTDB lineage: Bacteria > Actinomycetota > Acidimicrobiia > Acidimicrobiales > RAAP-2 > Bog-756. The sequence continues at coordinate 2,531 of JADGOF010000147.1, read as the reverse complement.
TCATCGCCAGAGAGTTCGACTTCGAATCGCGGCTGTCCACTCGGCCCGGTCCAGTGATCGAACACCATCTTCGGTTCGGTCAGGTGGTCGAAGAGCAGAAGGATGAGTTCTCGATCATCGGGCCATTGGGAGGCGTTCAATGCGTACTCGAGCCACTGCTCTCCGCGGCCGGGGGAGTTCTCCATCAAGAGCACCACCCAAGGCCTGAGCCATTCCGGTCGCGACGAGCTGGATGAACTGGTGGCGTGGATTTGCTGACCGATCGCCGACCAGGCGAGAAACCCGAGAGTTCCACCAGCATCTCGGACGGTGGCGAGGGCCGTGCTCGAGAGACTCTCGTCCACGACGAACTCATGAGCGAACCACCACGCCAAGGCGCCCGCGCCTGCGTTGGACGGGGCCGAGGGATCAAAGATCCGTTGAAACTCCGGACGGCCTCCAGCCCAAGCAAGCCACTCTTCGCCTCGAGCAAGGTCGGCGAACAGCCGCACCTTGTCGGGGTCGGCGAACAGTGACTCCAGGTACGACGCCTCTTCCGGTACTTGAGATGGAGCAGTCGCCACCAATTCGGAGATTCGCTGCCGATGATCCAGTAGTCCCATCGATGCCAACGACGACCAACCCTCGATCGCATCCACCAGCGCGGCATGCGATTCGCCCACAACCTTGTAGCCGACTGGCTGGATTCCGAGCGATCTCCAATTCGGCGCGGTGGGCTCTGGCGTGAGCGCAAAACGCGGCGCACCGGTGCCCAACGATCGAGCGAGATACGTCATCACCACGTCGCTGTGGCTGTAGCCGATGAACAGCACGGTGTACTCGCCAAACATTCGCTCGAGGAACCGGGACGCCCACGCGTCTCGGAGATACGCCCGTCCGAAATCTCGGTCGGTGACCACCAAGTGCTTCGGATCTTTGTGGAGATTTCCGTGGAGGTAGACGACCCCGGAGAAGTCATCCCCCATGGGCAAGGCCGGGCCGATGTACTCGTCGAACCCGACTCCCTTCACCGTCAGTTCCGTCGACAGGTGCAGGTCGTAGTTCGTCGTCACAATTCGAGCCGCCGGTCCGGCTACTGACAAATCAGCGATCGCTCCGTGGAGTCGGTTGGGGACCGATGACTCGACTCCGATTCGGTTTTTCACTCGTAGCCGAACATCGACCCCACCATCGGCCAGCCGTCCGAGCAGCAAGTCGGGCTGATCGAGCTCTCGATCGCTTACCTCCACATTGGAGTCGGCGGCAATCTCGGTGGCGAGCATCTTGAAATCGGGTAGATCGGACGGCGCATCCCGAGATGCGCCCGCGCCAATAAAGAGGACCAGAGTGCCTGTGCGCTGCGCCTCGATCACCGCTTCGGGAAAGTCAACCTCTCGAATCCACATCAGATCCTGAGGATACGTCTCCGGACATCGCTCAGCTTCTCTAGTCGCACGCCGTAGAAAGTGGGCCGGGCGTTTTGTCACGGATTGGTCGATCCGCCCCCTCTATTCGCTCTCCTGTCGAATTCACACCGTCCCCTTGGCCGTCAAGGTCGACGCTCCGAGGCGCCGGCTCGGACGGTGACCCTCCGGGTCGGCTCGTTCCTCGCCTCACCTTCCGGCCTTCGCTTCTCACTCTCGCAGTGCTCGCTCCCTTGACCGCCGGTGCCGGCGTGGGAAATCGGCGTTCACCGATTGATGTCGGGCCAAGCGGGGCGAAAAGCGCCCCACCCGGCATCAACCGAAAGGGAGAAACACCATGGCAACCATCACCGCAGTCACCGTGGCGGGCAATCTGACCCGCGATCCGGAGATCCGCTACACCCGGGAGGGCCAGGCCACCACGTCCCTGTCGGTCGCCGTCAATCGCCGGTGGCAGAACAAGGAGACGAAGGAGTGGGAGGAGTCGGTCTCGTTCCTCGACGTCGTCTGCTGGCGGGACCTGGCCGAGAACGTCGCCCTCAGCCTGACCAAGGGCAGCCGGGTGCTCATCTCCGGTCGCCTGGAGCAGCGGAGCTGGGAGACCGATGACGGGGAGCGCCGGTCCAAGGTCGAGATTGTGGCCGACGACATCGGGGCAAGCCTCCGGTTCGCCACGACCGATGTCCACCGGGTCCACCGCCAGGCCGCTGACGACGACCAGAGCGCCGAGTCCACCCCGGTCTGAGCGCCTGGATGATCGAGCGGGCGGGGCCGGTGATCCGGTCCCGCCCGCTGGTCACGCGGTCCGAGCAGGCTCCCCGGAGTGACTCTTCCCGGTGGGCCGACCCGGAGCACGAGGCCCCGGACGACACCAAGGAGAGAAGCACCATGACAACCGCAATGCACTACAACGATGCCGCATCGGATGCGCCCACCGAGGCGGTGCCCGACCCCGAGGGCTGGCACCTTCGCCAGGTGGACCCCCGGGCGCTTCGGGACAACCCCGACAACGCCCGCCGACCGGAGCGGGACCGGGAGGTACTCGCCCCTTCCATCGCCACCCTCGGCATCCTCACCCCACCGCTGGTGCGGACCACGGACACCGGGGAGTTGGTGCTGATCGCCGGG
>JADGOF010000146.1 GCA_017883105.1 Acidimicrobiales bacterium | reverse complement strand
TTCGTCATCGACGGAAGCCCAGCTCAAGGCCAGCGACCGCGGTGGGGGGACAACTTCACGAGTATTCCCTGGTCATGCCTATTGGCGCGCGCTCTTAGTGGATCGAGCCGGAGGCTGCACCGGCTGGCCACGCTGCCGAGGTCGGTTGCTACCTGAGTCAGGAATTTGAGCAGCTCGTTGGTGGCCCGCGGCGATTCCTGTGATGGTGACGTCGCCATAAGCCAGGCATGACTGCGACGTCGGACCCGAGCTTCTCCCGTCACAGACTTCGAGTGGCGGTTCCCTGAAGCTGGCTCGCTGCTTACGACAGCCAATCGGCCTGGCACCTCTCCGGCGGGTCTGCTGCGATGGGCAGATGGGGGGGGTCTCGCTGGAGCTGAAGGTTGGCTCACGCGGCGGACCCGGCGAAGGGTGCGTCACCGAAGGCGAACACCCCGCCGTCTGCGGCCACCAGCCAGTACCCGTCTTGTCCCGGTGCGACCGCGATGCCGACGACGGGGGCGTTTAGGTGTGTGGCGCCGGTTGAGCCGTAGAAGCCGGCGCCGCCGAGGGTGAACACTCCGCCGTCAGCGCCGACCATCCAGACGCCGCCGAAGTCCGATCTGGTTCCCCAGTTCGCTACTGCCACGAATGGGGCATTCGGTGGTGTGGCGGAGATGTCAGCCCATCCGGCGGGCCAACTCCCAGACGAGAACCCGAAAACATCCATCTCACCGGATGCTGTGAGCAGCCAGTAGTGCGAGTCGTCTGGGAAGGCGCTGATCCCCACGATGCGGCTGGCGGGTGGGTCGGCTCCGTGTGACCCAGAGAACGCGGCGTCGCCGAAGCTGAACACGCCGCCGTCGGCGGCGGCCAGCCAGTAGCCGTCTCCGTCGCCAGTTGGCGCCATTCCGATAACGGGGGCGTTGAGCTTGATGTTGCCGGTGGAGCCGTAGAAGTGGGCGTCACCGAACGAGAAGACGCCTCCGTCCTTGGCTACCAGCCAGTAGCCGCCGCCGTCGGCTGTGGCGGCGATGCCCACCACCGGGGCGTTCAGACGAACACCGCTCAGCGACCCATAAGACCGGGCGTCGCCGAAGGGGTAGACGTTGCCGGCGGCGGTGGCGATCCAGTAGCCGTGGCCGGAGTGGGTGGCGGCGATCCCGACCGCCAGGTTGGAAGGCCCGACCGGTGGCGTGACGCTCGCTTGTGAAGGTGCCAAGAAAGCCAGCACCGGAGCCAGCGCGAATACTACGAGCACGAACAGTCGCAAAAGCCGAGAGCGCATCATCTGGGCATCTCCTCTGCTGCCGACCTGCCATAGGTCGGCCCCAACCTCCTACGCTCCCACCAACCCGCCCGGCGCTCCCAGGGTCTTTCGTCCCCAATCGTCCGCCGGCGCCTACGGGCCGCCCGACAACAGCGCCGGCACCGGCCAGCAGATCTTCTTCTTGGACCTGCAGAACTGGATCGCTGTCCACCAGCCCGTCGACCCGCTGGTGGACTTCGTTCACCGCCCCCTGTACACCGTCACCGGCGACCCGACCGTCACCGCCGCTGTTGACCGTCACCAATCGGCGTCAGCTTCCCGCAGCAGGCCTGGGCGTCCGCTTGCGACAAGCCATCTCGAACGCCCCCGATAACAACCCCACCAAGGTGGCGCCCGGCGACTACGGGCCGGTGCCGGCCATGACCACCGCCCTGTTGCGCCTCAGTTAGAAGTAATGCCGTCGGCCTCCTACGGCGTGGCCCAGTGCCCCGAGGAGCCAGAAGACCAGGCCAATCACGAGGAGGATCATTCCGATCGCCCAGACAATGGCGAGTCCCGTGAGGAACCCGATGACTAGAAGGACTATGCCGAGAATGATCATGGAGGCCTCCCAAGGCCGTGTCTTGGTTGTCGCGTCAAGCAGTCAGGGCCGATGGTCCGTCGCCTCGGAGGGCGCGGGCTCGGCTACTTCCGATATGACGAGTCCTTGGCCTTGTCGATCACCTCGCCGGCCTGGTGCTCTACCTTCTCCAGCAGCCCTTCGGCCTCGTCCTTGACGTGGCGGACTTTCTCTTTGGTCTCGCCCGCTCGACGATCGGCCTTGCCTTCGGACTCCAGGTCCTTGTTGCCCGTAAGGCTTCCGACTGCCTGTTTGGCCTGGCCCTTTGCCTGCTCAACCTTTCCAGCCATTGCGAACGACCCTCCTTGTTCGTCAGTCCAAGTACGCACTGAGAACGCTTGCGAATGCACTCTCCACTGTGGTGCCGCCGTCACGGACCGACCAGAGTACGAAGTCCTCATTCCTTCAGTCACTGGCCAGGATGAACGTGACGGAGGAATGGGTCTGCTGACCGTCGGGAACGCCCCAGCATCGCATCTGAGCACATTCGACGCGTCGGACTGCCGGCCGCAGTCAGCGCGTATTACGACGGCGCGGGCGTCGCCCCGCCACCGGACCCCAGACGCGGAACGGGCGCCCATAACATCACCGTCGCCCTATCCCCGAACCACGAAGGTCGACCGTCCCCCAACACCGGGTGGGTGGGACACCCAAGGTGTCACCGACCGGCACGAGTGGGGCACCCATTGCTCATCGGCGGATTCGCCGGTCAAGGCAGGGGATGACGAGCGAGGGGCCGCAAACAAGGCGTGCTCTCGTCATTCCGCAATTCGACCGTCCTCGATGTTCACCGTGCGATCGGCGTAATGGGTAATGCGGTCGTCATGCGTGACGATGATGGCAGCGGTGCCGCGAGCCTTCATCTCGTCTCTGATGAGGCGGACCACTTGGTCGCCGAGGCTGCTGTCGAGCGCAGAGGTCGGCTCGTCGAAGAGCACCAGGCTGGGGTCGTTCATGAGCGCTCGGCCGATGGCGACGCGCTGCTTCTGGCCACCGGAGAGCTGCGCGGGCAGATTGGAGGCACGATCAGTCAGGCCGAGCTCCTCCAGTAGCTGGTCCGCTCGGTCGCGGGCCACGCGACCGAGCCGAGGGCCAATCTCGTCGACCACCAGCAGGTTCTCACGGGCGGTGAGGAATGGGATCAGGTTGACCGTCTGAAACACAAAGCCCACAGAGGCCCTGCGGAACTCGGTGAGCTGGCGTCCGGAGTAGCCTGAGATCTCCTGACCTGCCACCGCCACCGACCCGTTTGTCGGCGAAAGCAGCCCGCCAGCAATGGAGCACAGGGTGGTCTTGCCCGATCCCGAAGGGCCGACCAGCGCCACGATCTCGTCGCTCGCGACGGTGAGGTCGACGTGGTCGAGCGCCACGACCTCGTCGTCGGCGACCCTGTAGATCTTGGTGATGGCTCGCATCTCGAGGGCATGACCGGTCGTGCTGGCGGACTCGGCGAGCGTCGTCATGAGGAACTCCAGAGCAGGTGATCAGAAGGGAGTGTGGCGGTCATCCTCACGGTGTCCCGCCGATGGCCGCTGCGGGGTCGACGCGCAGCACGCGCCGGAGCGAGAAGGTGCAGCCCACCACGGCTGCGACAACGAGAACGGCGGCGCTGCTCAGAAGGCGCGCAGGGGTGGCCACGAACGGAATGGTCCCCGCAGGGATCAGCGCGTTGAGGGTAAGCGAGGCGACGATGCCGATCAGTGAGGCGATAAGCGCAACGACCACCGCCTGGAACACGACGCCTGCGAAGAGCGTTCGCGAACTGGCGCCAATGGCTTTGAGGACCCCGTAAAGGGCAGTGCGCTCAATGGTGAGGAGGGCGAAGAACAGGGCAACGACCACGATGGCGATGACGACCGTCACGCCGATGATCTGATTGAAGACACTGCGTTGCTGAGAAACGCCGGGGAGCGCATTGACGGCTTGGGTGATCGTCAGGGTCTTAGTGGCTCCGTCGGTGGCCCGGTCGATCCGCTCGGGAAGCCCGGCACTTCCAAGCGAGACGCCTTGGACCACGAGTGCCTGGACCACTCCGGGACGCACCCGGGCATCAGGTCGATTGGCGTTGAGCACTTGCCGCCAGGTCTCCAGCGAACCCCACAAGGTGCCCTGCCCGCTGTAGCGGGTGTCGGAGACGAAGCCCACAACAGTGACGGCTGACCGGGCGGGTCCGAGGCGAATTGTGCTTCCGACTTCCACGTTCTTCGCCCGCAGGGAGTCGTTGGCGTACACCATGCCTGCAGCCGGCGGCGTCGAGGGCAGTCCTCGCGGCGCGAGCTCATAGCCGAAGAGGACGGTGGGCACGAGGTCTCGGGCGCCCCTGCCGGGGACACGCCCCCCGAGCTGCACGCTCCCCAGTCCACCGACGCGCGTGACTCCCGGGACGGATTCCACCTGATGGCGCACGTCCGGCTCGATGCGGCTCCGCTCCAATGAGTTCCGGGAGTTGCCCGAATACACCAACACGTCGGCCCGCTGGGCCCGGAACGCCCCAGTGCTGCTTGCCACCAGACCGTCGAGCAGGCCTCCCAGGAACATCAACAAGATGGCGATCAACGTCAGGATGATCGTGGCAACGGCGAAGCGCCCGGGTCGACGGCGCATCTCGCGGAGGGCGAGCGTCATAGCCCGCCCCCTCCCGTAGTCGCTTCCAGTGGATCGATGGCGAGTACCCGCCGAGCCGCCACCAATGCGCTGGCCACACCGAGCACGAGGAGTCCAACGGACCAGAAGAGCACCGCACCGGGATCGAACCGGATGGTGATCGCTCCGAGCTGGATGAGGGTCAGAGGCGCGAAGAGCGCGATGCCGATCACGATCCCGCCCCCGACCACCAGAACCACCTGTACGAGCAACGACCGAACCAGAGCACCTGACCGGGCCCCGATGGCCCGGAGCAAGGTGAGCGCCGCCGCTTTCTGGAACGTGATGATGAGGAAGAACAGTCCGGTGACGAGCGGCACAACTAGGCCGTAGAGCAGGAAGATGAGCTGGAAGGACTGTTGGACTTGAGCCACTCCGGGAGTGTCGCTGGCGGCCTGAGACCGCGTCAGCGCATCGGCGTCGGGACTCGCCGCATTGATCCGGCGGACCAGTTCTGTATCGCTCACACCGGACGTCGGGCGCGCTGCGATCACGCTAGGCAGCACGGTCGTGGCATCAGGATTGGCCGCCTTGACCGCCGCTTCGTAGCCCGCCCAAGGGACGAAGAGCGTGGGGGTGACCTGGATCTGAGCGTCCTTGACCAATCCCACCACGGTGAACACGGGGCTTGTGGCGCCAGCGGGTCCGCTCGGCACGATCCGGACTCTGCTTCCCACCGTGAAGTCGGCAGCGCTCCCCACCACCTCGGTCGGGCCTACCGGACGCCGCCCAGAACTCAATCGGCTCGGGTCTCCCAGCCCTGAGTGCTCGTAGCCGATGAGGGCGGCGTCGGACTCGGCCCCGCCGTCGACGCGGACGGTGAAGGTGCTCTGCCCGACCCATCCGGCTTCGGCGACACCGCCCACTCCGCGGATCTTCGCCTCGAGTCCAGGGTCGATCACGCTGCCTTGCAGCGTTCGCTCGCCGTCAACGCTGTAGACGAGCACCGGGGCGGACTGCTGCCGGAGGGCGCCGACAAATCCTGTGATCAGCCCGCCCTGGATGGCCTGTTGCGTGAGGATCAAGAAGACCAGCAGTCCGACGGCACAGATCAGCAGACCAAAGCGAACCCTGGCTCTGCTCATCTCGCGGAGCGCCAGGAACATGGTCGAACACTACCTATTCCGCTCCGGCATTTGTGCCCCTGACCGTCCCTTGGTGCTGGCTCGGCGGGGCGCTAGGCGTTGGGAACCGCGACACATTCTTGCTGTCCGCGAACTGCCACCGACCGGCACGTCGGGGACAGTGATGCTCGCCCGATCAAACGTCTCGACGGGAGTTGACGGACGTTCACTGAACGCAGTGCCCGTTGAGTCATCACCGGGGTCGAAATCGACTTGGAGGTGGGACCCAAGGGCGCCAGACCGCTCGCGGGGACTTTCGGCCCTACCGCTCTCCATGATCGTGGCGGACCATCAATGCATGCGAGCATTTTCGGGGACAAAGGTCCGCTTGACGAACACGATCGTCGGCATATGTCTCGTCGGTTCGGAACCTGTCAAGGCCTGTGAGACAAGTGCTCACGATTACTTCTGTGCGTCGCTGTCGATGGTGGGCTTGTTGATCCATGCTGCGGTGGGTATCCGGG
>JADGOF010000145.1 GCA_017883105.1 Acidimicrobiales bacterium | reverse complement strand
CTCTGAGCTGGAGGACGGTCACGGCACGTAGGCGCCGAGGAAGGTCAGCACGGTGTAACCGGTCATCCCTGCCGCACAGACGGCGATGACGGCGGTCATCACCCGGGTCGATCTCATGAAGGTGGCCGCGGCGAAGAGCAACGGGAACGCGGCGAAGGCATAGCGCTCGTACGAGTCGAGGTTGGAGCCGGAGAGGGCGACTGCCATGGCCGCAGCGGCCAACAGCCCATAGGACGCCGGAAGTCTCCGGAATGCCACCACCAACAAGACGAGGGTGCCGGCGATCCAGGGGAGGTGCAGTGCCGTTCCCAGGTGGCTTCCGTGGAGGGCACCGGTCAAGGCATGGGCCACGGTGACCAGGGGATCGGCCAGACCGTGGTGCGAGCCCTGGAGCTGGTAGCGGTAGGGGGCGAGGAAGTCGTGGAATTCGGCCTGGACCCAGATGAGGTAAGCGGCGGTTCCCGCGGCCGGGGCCACCACGGCGATGATGCGGGCCAGTCCGTTCTTCCAGTCGGGGACGCGGAATGACGGTCGGAGCACCTCCACCAGCGCCGGAAGCACGAGCACAATGCCCGTCGGGCGGGTCATTCCCGCCAGGAAGGCGAACACCGCGGCCCACCACCACTGCCTCCGTCGGAGGTAGAAGAACGTGGCCAGGCCGAGGGCCATGAAGAGGCCCTCGGCATACCCCATCACCATGACGAACGCCGGAGGCGCGAGGTTGATCAACCAGGTGATCGCCCGGGCGATCCGGACGTCGCCGAACTCGAACATGGCCAGCCGGTGGGCGAGCATGGTCGACGCCAGGGCAAAGAGACTGGTCAGCGTCACCAGGATCACGCTGACCGGCAGAAGGGTGACTTCGTGGATGAGGTGGGCCGCCCCGGGATAGAACGGGAAGAATCGGAGGGCAGCCACTCCGGAGTGGTGGTAGCCACCCGACGCGATGGCCTGGTACCAGCCGGCATCGGATCCGAGCAGCCCGGCCGTGGAGCCGGCGATGGCCTTCGGGTCCACGACCTGTCCGGAGTGCACCAGCTCCTTGGCGACGACGAGGGCCAGCAGCGTCAGGACCCGCCCGCACAGCCACGGCAGCCACGAGGCGTCGAAGGAGGCACGGAGCCCGAGGCGATGGCGGTCCGTCCACTCCGACAGGATGGGTTGACGCTGGGTCCGGGTGGTCACCGATCACCCGGACCCGTGCGGACGATCACGCCGGCGGGAGCCGCAAGACATCAGAGACACCGGCAACGGTTCCCGCAACGAGGTAGAACCGTGGGGATGCCGACATCGTGACACCGGGGGAGTTCGGAGCCCCAGCCAGGTCCTCCGTCAGAACGGCTCTGTCCGGCATGCGCGGGACGATAGCAGTGCCTGGTGGGAGGGGCGCTTCCAGCTGTGGAGGACGGTCGACTCGGGGCAGATCGGAGGATTGGCGGCACCCAGCAGTGCCGTAATCGTCCTGCATGCGGCCAGGCCGACGGGTGAGATCTACCGCAACGGCATTCGCCGGACCGCCGATTAGCATCTGCCCGTGACCTCGGACGGCGAATCACCCGGACCCAAACACCGGGCCCATGGTGCCCATCGCAACCTGGGGAGCGGCCAGCGGTGGGCGCTGGCCGGTGGGTTGTCTCTAGCTCTCGTTGTCATTGTGGCAGCAGTCCTGGTCCAATCGAACTCCCAGAGCGATCGATCAGTACACGCGGCGGCGACCAGCCACGCGACCAATGACCGCAACCTTGCTCCTCGTCACAAGGTGGCGGTGGTGCGAACCTTCCAGGGAGCCCATGGCACGGAGTCCACGGGGATCATCGCGGAGAACCGATTGCCGGGGACGACCGCATGGCAGATCGCCGGTTCGGCGGCGCCCGGATTCATCCAGGCGTTCACCGGGGTCACCTATGCCGACGCCGGCACCAGCGTGAGTCTGTACGTATCCACTGACGCACCCCAGTTCCATGTGGTCGCCTATCGCATGGGCTGGTACAAGGGGACGGGTGCCCGCACCGTCTGGAGCTCTCCCGAGGTCCCCGGTCATGTCCAGGCCGCCTGCCCGGTGACCCCACTGATCAATATGGTCAGTTGTGCCAACTGGACCCCGTCGCTGACCATGCCGGTCACGAGCGCGTTCGTGCCGGGCGACTATCTCCTGAAACTGATCGGCAGCGGCAACCAGCAGAGCTACGCGTTGCTGACTGTCTGGGATCCGGCGAGCACGGCAACGTACGTGATCATGAACCGCTCGCTCACAGAAGCGGCGTGGAACACCTACGGGGGATTCTCCTTCTACCAGGGCGAAGGGCCCTGCCTGCTCGACACCAACCCGTATCCGGTGTGCAACCGCGCCAGGGTGGTCTCCTTCGACCGGCCGTTCTCGGACGGCAACGGCTCCTCCGACTTCTTCTCCAACGAGTATCCGGTCATTCGCTACGCGGAGGAGAACGGACTCGATGTGACCTACGCCTCGGACATCACCGTGGATGCCCAACCCTCGATGCTTCTACAGCACCGTGCCCTGGTGTCCCTGGCCCATGACGAGGTGTGGACCTACCGGGAGAGGACGGCGGCCCAGGCCGCGCTCGCCCATGGCGTGAACGTGGCGTTTCTCGGTGCCGCCGCCCTCGTCCGCCACGGCCGGCTCCAACCGTCTCCGTTGGGTGCGAACCGCCAGGAGGTCGACTACCGCGATGGCTCGGAAGACCCCCTCAACGGCCACGGCAATCCCTTGGAGGTGACGGGTAACACGTGGAGCTCGCCGCCGGCCAGTTGGCCGGGAAGCGGATTCGTCGGTGAGCTCTACAGCGGATACACGAACCCGGGCGCCTTGCCGGTCCCCTTGGTCGTCCCCGATGCGTCGAACTGGATCTTCCAGGGAACGGGACTCCACAGCGGCTCGTCGATACCCGCAGCCATCGACTCGGACTTCGACCACGCCTATCCGGCCGGGCCGATGCCGGCCAACCTGCAGATCCTCACCCACTCCCCGGTTCCCCTGGCTGTGGCCTACACCAACCAAGGGAAGTGGGGACCGAACACCTACTCCGACATGACCTACTACACCGACTTGACCAGCAAGGCCGGGGTCATCGACACCGGCGACAACAACTGGATCAACGCGATGACGCCGTGCATTCCCGTATCTGCCGCATGCCCGTCGGGGCCGATCAGCGCGATGACCGGCAACATCCTGAAGTTGTTCGGCCAGGGTCCGGCCGGCATCACCGAGCCTTCGTTACCCAACTGGCAGGCGGTCGTTCCCGCCGGTTCGTGACCCCAGGACAGCCCGGTCCGAGCGGTTCTGCTCATTTCCGGAGTTGACACTGGCAGACATTCCACGTGGCGGCGTCGCCGCCGACTCCCTGAGGTGGTGCTTGACCGAGTGGGCCAACGGAGTTGGGATCCCCGCCCTGTGACCGGTCAGTGGACCGGCAGAGTCTCGGAAGTTGCTGTCCTGAAGGCCCGTCGATAGGCCGACGGTGTGGTGGCCACACGGCGGGCGAATTGCTCGCGGAGCGAAGTCGTGGAGGTGAATCCGCATCGGCCGGCGATCACCTCGATCGACAGGTCGGTGTTCTCGAGCAACGCCCGGGCGGCCAGGATGCGCTGATCGAGTAGCCACTGGATCGGCGTGGTCCCCGTTTCCCTTCGGAATCGACGGGCGAAGGTGCGAGGGGAGATGCAGGCCTTGCGGGCCAGCATCTCCACGTCGAGGGGCTCGCCGAGATGGCCGAGTGCCCACTGCCGTGTCTCGGCAAGTCCCGGTTCATCGTCCCGGGCGGGAACAACCGGCTGCTGGATGTACTGGGCCTGCCCCCCGTCACGGTGCGGCGCGATCACTGTCCGCCGGGCCACCCGCGCAGCGACGTCGGACCCGTGGTCCCGTCGGATCACGTGCAGGCACAGGTCCAAGCCGGAAGCGACGCCGGCGCTGGTGAGGATCTGACCTTCGTCCACGTACAGGACGGACGGATCGACGGTGATTGACGGGAACAGCTCGGACAGCCGTGTGGCAGAGGCCCAGTGGGTGGCCGCCCGCCGGCCGTCGAGCAGCCCGGCATGGGCCAACACGAATGCTCCGGTGCAGACGGACATGATCCGGGCTCCTCGGGCAAAGGCCGTGCGGAGCACCGTCAGGATCTCCGGCGCCGGCCGTTCACGGCGCTCGCTACCCGGCACCACGATGGTGTCCGCGTGCTCCAGTGTCGCAAGGCCATGGGGGGCGACCACGTCGAAGCCGGTGGAGGTGGCAATCGGCCCAGCCTCGGCGCCGGCCAGGTCGAAGGAGTAGCGGGGGCCACCGCAGTGGCCGAACAGGTGAGCGGGAGCGGCCAGATCGAGCAGGACGACGCCAGGAAGGGCCAAGGCGACCACCCGGTGCGGGGAGCCGACGGGACGTTGCGGATATGGCATGAATCCGATGATAGATGGCATTACTGCCACTGTTCTCGACCCTGCGTTGCGGGGAAGATGCATCGATGACGACTGGATCCAGCAGGCAACCCGGACTGCCCAGTACCGAAGTGCTCTTCTTCGACGGATTCGATGAACTCGACTCGGTCGGGCCCTGGGAGGTCCTCTCCGCTGCGGGGTTCGATGTACGTGCCGTCGGATTCCCGGCGGACGTACGAACGGTACGCGGAGCCTACGGCCTGCGTGTCGGCGTAGACGGCCCCATCGGCGAGGCCCCGGGGATGCTGATCGTGCCGGGGGGAGGCTGGGTTGTCGGCGGCGATGTCGGGGTGCGCCCCCTCGCCACCGCTGGAGCGCTCCCAGCGTTGATCGCCCGGCTCCACGCTGCCGGCACGATCATGGCCTCGGTGTGCACCGGAGCGATGCTGCTCGCCGAGGCAGGCCTGCTCCGGAACCGGCCCGCGGCGACCAACCGATTGGCGCTGGATGATCTGAGGGCCACCGGAGCCGATGTTCGCGCCGATGCCCGGGTCGTCGACGACGGGGATGTCCTCACATGCGGCGGCCCACTGGCCGGCGTCGATCTCGGCATTCGCATCGTCGAGCGCTTCTTGGGCCCTGATGCCGCACGGGCAGCCACGGAGCGCTTGGAGCACGAGCGGCGAGGACCTTTGGTGGTCACCGGCGGCGATGGAGTGCTCAGCGGGACCTGACCGTGCCCGTCTGCAGCGGCCTGCTTCCGTTGGTACCGCGGATGCGTTGACCGATTCTGAGCCGTCAGGTTACGGTCGACCATGACCAGTGCCGATCAGTTCGGATCTGCGCCCTCCTCGGACCCCCTCGTTGTGCATGCACCGGAGGTGGCTGTATCGATGACCAGGCTGTTGGCACATCCGTGAATCACCGGCGATCCTGAGCTGTTAGAGCTGGCGCGGTTGCGGATTGCCCAACTACTTGGCAACGACGCAGAACTTCGGAGACATCCGACAGCGGCCCCTTGGATCTCCTCCGATCGCATGGCCGAGCTCAGTCGGTGGCCCACCTCGACCCGTTTCTCCGAGGTCGAGCAGGCATGCCTGGCCTTCACGGAACAGTTCGTCATCGATGTCTCCGGCGTGACGGAGGAGCTCCGCGGGTCGGTCGGGACGTGCCTGGGCCCCACCAGAGTGGGGGGCTTCGTCATCACCCTCTTCATCCTGGACTACGGCCAACGGGCGCAGATGGCCATCGAGCGGCTGTTTCCGGATGCCCACCGTGGGGCGATCACCGGTGAGCCTGACCGATCGGGCGATACGCCGGCCGGTGACGGCGCTCTGATGAACGACCTCGATGAGCTGATGAAAGCGATCGCCCGACTCAACGAGGTCGACATGGTGACCACCGAACTGGTCCGGCTGCGGGGGGCCCGGCAGCACAACTGCCGACTCTGCAAGTCGACCCGCTCGGCGAAGGCGCTGGGTGCAGGGGCGGACGAGGCCATGTTCGACAAGACCGAATGGTACGAGGACAGTGACCTCGCCGTCTCCCGCAAGGTCGCCCTGCGCCTGGCAGACGCCATCATCACCCAACCCAACGAGATCGATGCGGAGTTGGTGGCCCAGGCCCACGAGCACTTCACCCCCGCACAGGTGATCGAAATCGTCGTCGACGTGATGCGGAACAGTGGGCAGAAGGTGGCGGTCGCTCTGGCTGTCGA
>JADGOF010000144.1 GCA_017883105.1 Acidimicrobiales bacterium | reverse complement strand
CAATATCGCCACGAAGATCCCCAGCCGCCCACCCCACAAGAAATCACCATCCTCCGCCTGGCCTGGGAAGACGTCGCCGCGTAGGTGAGAAAGTCAAGAGCTTCTGATCGAAGACGAGAAAGTCTTGTTCAAGCACAGAGGTATCGTTATCTTGAGCTACCCGCTCAACAGTTTGATGGATGTCGTGATCGGCTCGGAGCGCAGCTCGCTATTGAAGCGACTCAATAACCTGGACTCCACGTCCACACAAGCGATTCCTCCAAGTGTCCAACATCAGGTGAAGCCGCTGGGTCCGGTCCAGTTCTCGATAGATTTCCTCATCGGCAGTGAGCGCGGTGCCGTCTTGGTGTAGGCACGCTAAGGGCTCACCGAGAGTTTGACTGAGCGATCGTGTAGTTCCAGTCTCCGTGGAACTTGTGGCGGGCGAGGGGGAGAGCGGCAAGTTCGGCGTCGGTGACCTTGGTGCCTGTCTCGTAGTAATTCAGGTCCTCTTGTGCACGAATGGTGAGCCCGCTGGTGGTGGTCGTTGCTGAGATCAGCTCGATGATTGTCCGGTACGAGACCAGGGGGCGTCCTCGCCAGTTCATGGAGATGAAGCTGAACATCTTGTGCTCGATCCGGTTCCACTTCGAAGTTCCCGGCGGATAGTGACAGACGGTGATCTCGAGCCCGGTCTCTTCGGCCAGCTTGGCCAGCTCGATTTTCCAAAGCTTCACCCGGTGCCCGTTGGACCCTCCCGCATCAGCAGTGATGAGGAGTTTGGTGGCACCGGGGAAGCGGGGGCGGCCCATGCTGGCCCACCACCGGCGAATAGCTTCGACGGCGAAGGCGGAGGTGTCGGCCGTGTCGCCGACTGAAACCCAGCCCTCGTCGTTGGCCAGGTCGTAGACGCCGTAAGGGACAGCCCGGCCGAGCTCCTCGACGAAGTCGTGGGTCTTGGTCCTCGTCGGCTCGCCTTTGGGGTGATACTCCTTGCCCCCGTTGGAGAACTCGCCTACAAGCTCCTTCTTCTTCGTGTCCACGCTGATCACCGGCTGGCCGGCCTTCATCATCTTGCACACCTGCTTGTCGAGGTAGCGGAACTGGGCGTCTCGGTCGGGATGGGCAGTTCCTTCTTTCTCCTTGGCCGGGGCCTGGAGCGAGTAGCCCAGGCCCTTGAGGATCCGTCCCACGGTGTCGTCGGTGATCTTGAACCCCCGACGCACGAGCTCGTCGGCCAGCTTGGACGTGGACTTCGACGTGTAACGCAGAAACGACATCGGGTTCCCCCGGGTCGCCGGGTGCACCAGCTCGTCGAGTGCCTCCATGAGGCCGGGCTGCTTCACCTCGGCCTTGATGTCGCCGCCACCGACGGCACGCTGACGCTCCGACGGCTCGATCCCGTCAAGCACCTCGCGTTCGGCCTTGATCACCGTGTTGCGGCTCATCCCCGAGGCTTCTGCTACCGCCGACTTGCCCCCACGGCCAAGCCCAACCGCTATCGCACCGGCCACCACTCGTCGCTGTACTTCGTTCAAATGGGGCAAGACCGTCGCGAAGAGTCGCGCGAGCTCTTCACGGCTGGCCTCCACACTGCTAGCTTACATCGCGCGTCCTAACCATCGGTGGACCCTAACCGCCGATCGGGCGCGATAGCCGACCGGCTTAGGTCGGCATTCGGTGCGCCGATCTAGGAGCGACGAGCTTCCGCAAATGGCGGAACAAAGCGCTGGACGATGGCCCTCCTTGCGGCTCGACAAGCACGATCGTGCTGCGGTCGTCGAAGTAGAACGGTGCTTCGAAGAAGAATGATTCGTCGAACAACCCCCTTGGTTTTCCTTGAGACCGAGAGCGTACGCGGGGTCCGCGTTGGTCGATGATCGGCGACCTCGATGACCATCCAGGTGCCGCGGTCCGCGTGTAGTAACTTCGTTCCCGATTCACACGGGAGCTCGGGTGTACCGGGCTGAGAGGGTGGCTGGCCGTCTGGCTGGAATCCACCGACCGTTCGAACCTGACCGGATAATACCGGCGTAGGGAGAGAGACATGGTCGCGACGTCAGACTCGCAGGTCTTCACTACCGTCCCCGGGGATCGGCACTCCGAGGTACCGAAAACGCTCGCTGAGCCGGTTCCCCGGGCGCTCAGCCTCTTCGACCAGCTCGGGCTGTGGGGCAACCTCGGGGTGAGCCTGCTCGGCTTCACCGGGGCGATCTTTGTGCTGCAGCCCGGAGGGTTCGGCACCCCCGAACTTTCCCTCGCCGCCGCGCTCACCGCGATCGCTCTTGGGACGATCCTCGGCACCCTCGCGGTAGCGTACTCCGGCCTCCCCGGCGCGCGGACGGGTGCGCCGGCGATGGTGTTGCTACGAGGACTGTTCGGCGCCGAGCTCTCCTATCTGCCGACGGTCCTCAACATCGTTCAATGCATCGGATGGGGCGTTTTCGAACTCGTGACGATCGCGACCGCTGCCCACACCGTTGCGCCAGCGCTCCCGCACTGGAGCTACGTGCTGATCGCCGGCGCAGCGACAGGCCTCCTCACGATCCGGCCGCTCGGCGCCATCCGGGTGCTCCGCAAGTACGCGACGAGCGCGGTGCTGGTCGTTCTTGTCTATCTCCTAGTCGAGTTCGTCCGTCACCCGCTTCCGGGCCTCGGCCACGGCACCTGGTCGGGCTTCTGGGCGGCGACGGACACCGTCGTCGCCGTGGCGATCTCCTTCGCGCCACTCGCCGCCGACTACACGCGCCACTCCCGTTCGGAGAAGGCGGCGTTCCTTGGCACGCTCCTCGGCTACGGCACGACTCAGGTCCTCTGCTACGTAATCGGTCTCCTCGCGCTCGTCACCGTCGCTCGCAACCCGAGCGACATCTACGGCGCGTTCATCGCCGTGCCGCTCGGCTCCCTCGCCTTTGCGATCCTCGCCGCGCGCGAGCTCGACCAGTCCTTCGCGGATGTGTACTCGACCGCCGTCTCGATCCAGAACCTTCGCCCGCTTTGGGACCGGCGCGTGCTGGCGCTCGGTCTCGCCGTGCTGACAACAGCGCTCGCGCTGTGGGTCAACATCGCTGACTACGAGAACTTCCTCGTTCTTCTCGGCTCAGTCTTCGTCCCGATGTTCGCCGTCCTTGTCGTCGACTTCTTCGTGCTCGCCAAAGGCAGCTGGGACCTGTCGACGCACTCTCGGGCGCGCTACGCGATGCTCGTCCCCTGGGCGGCGGGTTTCATCACCTACCAGCTCATCAACCCCGGCTACATCTCTTGGTGGGTCGCGGTCTGGTCGCGATTCGGCCGAACGATCGGGTTCCGACCTGAGAGCTGGATGTCGGCGTCGATCTGCTCCTTCGTCGTCGCCGGCGTCCTCACGCTCATCGGCGGTGGGCTTGCCCTCGCCGTCCGCCGGGCCAGGACCGGGGGCGACGCGACACCCTTGCGGTGGAAGGCGTGTTGAAGTGACCGGCTCCCACACTCCCGTGGACCCGTCCGGCGGCCTCGTCCACGGCATGAGCCAGATGCTCGTCGCGCCGGATTGGCCCCCGCTCTCCGACGAGGAGGTGCGGGCGGTCCTTTATGGCTACGAGCAGACGAACCGCGTGCCGAAGAGCTCCGACGCCGTCGTCGTCTGGCAGAGCCCGCGCCCAATGTCCGCTGCGTCCCTCGTGCGTGTCGGGGACCACTCGGTCTTCGTGAAGCGTCACCACCGGGCGGTCCGCACACCGGACCAGCTCCGCGTCGAGCACGCGTTCGCGAGCCATCTGCACACGAGGGGCCAGTCCGTGCCGCGGGTCCTCACGAGGCACGATGGGACGACCGTCGTGGAAGAGGGCGACTTCGTCTACGAGGTCCATGAGCCGGTTGTCGGCATCGACCTCTACCGCCACGCAGTGTCCTGGTCGCCCTTCCGGAGTCTCGACCATGCCCGTGCCGCGGGGCGAGCGCTCGCCGCTTTCCACGAAGCAGCACGCGGGTTCCCGCTCCCGTCTCGAGCGGCCGGCGTGCTGATCAGCTCGACGGTGATCGTCGGTGCCGCCGACCCGCAGGCGGCACTGCAACGGCTCCTCGACTCCCGCCCCGGGCTAGCCCGCGCCGTCGGTGATCGCCTCCTCGTCGGAGACTTTGTCCGCCATCACCTCGGCCTGATCAAAAGGGCGGCACCGCTACTCGCTGCGCTCGAACCGCAGTGGGGGCACGGGGACTGGCATCCCTCAAACCTCGCCTGGAGTTCCACCGGTGCGGGTGCTGTCGTGTCCGGAGTGTTCGATCTCGGTCTCGCCAATCGTACCTTCGCCGTGTACGACCTCGCCGTCGCTCTCGAACGGAGCACCATCGACTGGCTGGACCTCGCCCGGCGCGGTCGGGTCGAGGCGGACTTGGATAACGTCGACGCGCTCCTCGACGGCTACGAGGAACTGCACCCCCACAGCGAACTCGAGGCAGTCGCGCTCGGGGAGCTGCTGCCGGTGGCGCACATCGAGTACGCGCTGTCGGAGGTCGAGTACTTTGCAGAGGTAGTTCGATCGGAAACGAACGCCGACCTCGCCTACGACAACTATCTGGTCGGGCACGCTCGTTGGTTCGAAGGGGAGCTCGGTTCGGCATTGCTCGACCACTTGCGTCGGCGCGGCCACCGCGGCTGACGGTGTTGGGGTCCCTCGGAGAGCCAACGCGCACTGATGCAGGTGTGATGGCTCTCCTCGGAACGTTGTCGATAATGCCTCAAGACGCGGCGGAGTCGTAGGAGTGCCAGAACGACACGCTGGTTGGACATTGAACGTGTGCGGGACGGGCATGGTCGCAATCTCGTTTCGATAGGGGATCCCGTTGCGGAACAGGCTGTAGACCCAGTCGCCCGACCTCGCAGAGACGCGGAACCGTCGATCCGGTGCACTCGGCCGCCGATCTCAATCTCCCGCACGGCCCCCCGGGTGGAGCGATATGAACCGCTTGCTAAAGTGAGCAGGCGGTCCAGTGCCATGCCAGATATCGATCCCCGAGCACTGTTCAGGGATACCTTTGAGCATACGGGTCGCATCGTCGGACTTTGTGGGTGCCGAAAACCCGCTCGACCTGGTCGGATCGGATGCTCTGCGCCCGCAGGAAGGCGAGATAGAAGAACGACAGGACCACGGACTATTGTCGCGTTCGCTGGTGGGTGAAAGTTCCAGCTCAACCTTCCGGGTGAGGGTGGTACCCACAGGCCCAGTTTCGTCGTCCGGAGCCATTTCAGGTAAGCCCTGCTCAGAACTCTCGGATGACATGTTCGGCACCCAGACGCCGCGACAACGGCCGCGGGCTGCGCCAACTGTCAGACCAGCGGAACGAATGCGAATCCGGGATGCGTCCTTGTCCGGTACTCGTCCTCAGCGGTCTTTGTGACCTCGAGGACGTCGTACTGCACGGGAATGACTAACTTGGCTGGAATCGTCAACTGGTCCAGCAGCTCAACAGGCAGTTCCCGCGCGCTGGCACTCACCAAGATCCTGGCATAGGGAGCGTGCTCTCGTAGGCCGTACTCTCTACGTGCCTGGAAGAAGAACGCATTCTCAATACCGAGGCGGCGGCAGTTGTCTCGGCCGAACTTCACTAACTCCGGTATGCGTTCGACGGCATAGACGGTGCCCTGCGGTCCGACGATGTGTGCGAGCAGTGCGGTAGTCCATCCCGACCCGGACCCGACGTCCAAAACCTCGTCACCAGGCATAGCATCCAGCCAGGAAAGCATGAGTTTCACGGTGGTGGGCTGACTGATCGTCTGGCCAAATCCGATGGGCAAGGGGGTGTCAACGTCTGCTTGTTCACGGAGCTCAGGGGCGACGAAATCGGCGCGCCGTACCGTCCGGAATGCTTCCTGGACCCGATCCATACTGCTGATTCTCGCATTTCGCCCTGTGGACGACGAGAATCCCATCCGATCAGGTCGGGGGCTACCAGTCGGTATTCATTGATCTTGGAGTTGACACCGTTCGCGCGAGGAAGCAACTGTCGGCGTCCGTGTCCGGCACGTGCCCCACCGATCCGGCGATCAGTCACCTGTCTGCCTGATCGAGTCAACTCCTGTCATGAGGGCGCGTTGGCCGGGCAGTTTGCACCCGAGTCGGAAGAGGCAGGCCCGGAGCAAGGTGGCGGAACCTTGCTCAACGGGCCTACGTCATTCTTTATTGCCCCATGTTGACCGCATAGGGCCAAAGGTCGC
>JADGOF010000143.1 GCA_017883105.1 Acidimicrobiales bacterium | reverse complement strand
TCACCTCGAGCCGGAGGGTGGTCCCGTCGTTGAGTAGATGGACCCGGATATGCCCCGGCGGCGGCTCCTCGGGAGCACCGTCCCCGGCGTGGTCTCCGGGTCCGGAGTCTCCGTCCTCGGCCTCGGGGAAGGCGTGCTCGATGGCGTTCTGCACCAGTTCGGCCAGCACTACAGCCAGGGGGGTGGCGACATCGGCCGGCACCTCGCCGAGCGCCCCGGTCACCTCGAAGACCAGCTCCCGGGATGACACCACCGAATCCTTGGCCATCCGGATCAACGACGCGACGATCTCGTCGAAGGGGACCTGATCGCTCGGCTCACGCGACAGGATCTCGTGGACGATGGCGATGGATCGCACCCGCCGTTCGGCCTCGAACAGGGCCACCCGGCCGCCGCCGGGGGGAAGTCGTCGGGCCTGCAGTCGAAGCAGGGCGGAGATGGTCTGCAAGTTGTTCTTCACCCGGTGGTGCACTTCCCGGATGGCCGCATCCTTCGACAGCAGCAGGCGGTCGAGTCGGCGGACGTCGGTCATGTCACGCATCAGCACCAGGCAGCCGGTCACCAGGTCCTGCTCGATGAGGGGGATGCAGTGGAGCAGCACCGTCACGTCCGGCCTGCGTTCCACCTCCTCGACTACCGGCAGGGCAGAAGCCAGCGCCCATTCGATGGCGGACTCCTCGATGCCCAGATCGGTGAGCCGACGGCCTTCGATCTGCGAGTACATCCCCATCCGGTGCAGGGCGTTGGTGGCATTGGGGGAGGCGTACCGCACCCGTCCCTCCTCATCGACCAGGACCACACCGTCGCCCACCCGCGGTGCTTCCTCGGTGGCCACCTCTTCGCTGGGGAACGGGAAGGTGGACTCGGAAAGCATGACGGCCACCCGGTTGAACACGTCGCGGTAGGTCCGCTCGAGATGACCGGGGCGGCGGCCGACGCCGGCGGACAGACGGGCCAGCACGGCAACGGTGGTGCCCTCGCACCGGACAGGGATGCAGTGGAGGCGCACCGGGCCCTCGCCCGAATCGAGCACCACCTCGCCCCGGGTCACCTCTCCCGAATGAAAGGTCTCGACAGCCAGGGGATAGTCGTTCACCCCGGCGGTCTGGCCCACGAGGTCGTGCTGCACCACGGTCGCGCTGTTCGAGGGACGCATCTGCCCCAGCACCACCAGCTCTGTCTCGTCGTGCTGCTCCTCGGCGGCCACCGGTGCCATGAGCACCAGGTCCGAAAACGACAGGTCGGCCAGGATGCCCCAGGTACCGAGCAGTCGCTGGAGGTGGGCCAATTGCACCTCGTCGAGATTGGTGCGCTCGAAGGCGAGCTCCGCCGGAGTGGCCACGGTCAGTCCCCGCCCGCCGCTCCCACGGCAACTTCGTACGGCTTGCGGTCACGATACCCCTGCAACCGGGTGACCCCGGCCCCGAGGAGCAGGTCCCGTATGTCCTCGGCACGGTCGGCCACATCGGGCAGCTGGTGGGCGTCGGACGCGGTGGTGAGAGGAACACCCCGCTCGACGAATCGCTTGAGGAGCGGTGGTGCCGGATACTCTTCGCCCACCGGCTTCCTCCACCCCGCCGAGGACACCTCGGCGGCCATGCCCGAGCGCACCGCGGCCTCGGTGATCCGGTCGTAGAACTCGTCGGGGACCGCAGGCACCCGACCGGCGATCTTGACCAGATCCGGATGGGCGAAGACATCGCACACCCCCGACGCCCCCAACTCCTCCATGGCCCGGGTGTACTCGTCCCACACCGCGTCGATGTCCCGCACATCCCACTCGGCCAGGACCAGGGGCTCGTTCAGCACGTCGAAGCGCCAGGTTCCCAGCCAGTGGACCGAGCCAAGCAACACGTCGAAAGGGTAGCCACTGAGCAGCTCGGCGACGTCGTCCATGCGGTCCCGGTAGTAGTCCACCTCCAGCCCGAGCACGACCGGAAGGCCGGCGGCCTTCACCGCCTGGACCACCTCGACATAGGCATCAAGGTCCACCCGGGCATGATGGTCCCAGTAGGCGGCCATGCCCGGTCGGAGCGCATCACCGGGGAGGTCGTCCCAGCACCCGCCGAGCACGTCCTTGGCCTGGGTGAACCGGAACAGGTGCTCGGTCACCGCGATCTCGGCCACGCCGGCTGCGGTGGCGTGCTCGCAGTAGGCCGCCACCTGTTCGACGGTTGTCTCGGCGTCACTCTGCGAGTGGGGCCACAGGTGGAGGTGATAGTCCAACACAGTCGTACCCGGTCCTTTCGTTCGCCCCCTACGGATCCGACCCCCCGGGGGGGCCGGCACTGCGATCTGCCTACCCGGCCCTCCTGATGAGGGTGACCCCGTCACGGACCGTGGTCTGCACCACGACCACCCGGGGGTCGACGGCCAGCGCATCGTTGAACCGGCGGAGGGCCACCGTGTCCTTGGTGGAGTCGCCCGGATCGAGGATCCGGCCGCTCCACAACGTGTTGTCGGCGGCGATCAGGCCCCGGGGGGCAAGCTTCTCGAGCACCGCCTCGAAGTACTCGTGGTACGCCGCCTTGTCGGCATCGATGAATACCAGGTCGAACGGGCCGGGGAGGGTGGCGATGGTGTCGATGGCCGGGCCCACGATCACCTCGATGGACCCGGCGAAGGGGCTGGCCGCGATGTGACGGCGGGCAAACTCGGCGTGCACCGGAGAGATCTCGCACGTGGTGATGCGGCCGCCGGGAGCCAGTCCCGGTGCCATGGCCAGTGACGAGTAGCCCCCGAAAGTCCCGATCTCGAGCACCGAGGTGGCCCCCAGGGCGAAGGTGAGCATCTCCAGGTACCGACCCTCCAGGCGGCCGACCATCATGCCGGGGGACTCCAAGGTCACCCGCAGCTCGGAGGCCAGCTCCTCGAGGTAGGCGGGCGGTGCCGTGGAGTGTGCCGCGGCGTACTCCTCCACTTCGGGATCAACGATGTCAGCCATCACTGCATCGTAAGGCAGGTGGAGCAGGGGGTCGGCGGCCGCGGCGCAGCCGGCGCCTAGTCCCAGATCTGTTCGCCCAGCCGAACCAGACCGGCCAGATCGTAGATATCGGTGTCGAAGAAGGGCACGGTGGCAAGTACGTCGGGCGTTACCGAGAGCATGGACCGCTCCTCCATTTCACGGAGGGCCACCACCTGGAAGTTGAGATAGCTGTCGGCCACCTCGGTCAGCACCCGGGCGATCTGATCGGTGTCACCGAGCGCGGGATCGACCGCGGCCAGGTTGGGGGCCAGCTCGACGGCCAGGTCGTCGGCCCGCTCCCGCATCGACTCGGCTACCGCCGCGCCGCCGGGGTCGCGCAGGTAGTCCGGAAGCACCTTGTTCAACACGATGGCACCCAGGTGGAGCTTGCGCGCGTTCAGTTGCTCGGCGAAGAACTCCGCCTCCCGGAGGGGCACCGCCTCGAGGGTGGAGACCACGATGAACGTGGTCCGGCGGTCGGACAGCAGCCGGCCGACCGATTCTGAACGTTCGACGAATCCGTCGTACATCGATTGGAACAGGATGAAGAACTCCGAGATATCCGCCAGGAACTCAGTACCGAGGATGCGGTCGGCCACCTGATAGAAGGGTTTGGTGGCCATATTGACCAGGCGCGACCGGTAGGGGACGATCAGCCAGCGCAGCAGCCGGGATGAGAAGAAGTCGGCCATCCGCTCGGGCGCGTCGAGAAAGTCGAGGGCGTTTCTGGTCGGCGGGGTGTCCACCACGATGAGGTCGTAATCACTCTCGGAATGGATCTCATAGAGCCGCTCCATGGCGATGTAGTCGTGGCTGGCCACGAAACGGCCCGAGATGTTCTGGTACAGCGGATTGGCGAGGATCTCGTCCCTGGTCTGCTCGTCGGGGGCCTGCCGGCGGATCAACGCATCCCATGACTCCCTGGTGTCCAGCATGGCCGCCCACAACTGGCCCCGGGGCTTCAGCCCGGCGGCCCGGAACGCCTCGTCGGGGACCCGATGCTCGGCGTTGCCGATGCCGTCGAGGCCCAGGGCGTTGGCCAGGCGCTTGGCCGGATCGACGGTGAGCACCAGCACCTTGCTGCCGTGCCTGACCGCCGCCACCACGGCCGCCGCTGCCGCCGTGGTGGTCTTGCCCACACCACCTGGGCCGCAAGCCACCACGATCTCTTTGGTGGCTAACAGTCCGTCTATCGTTCCCCTGCGGCCCGCCGGGGCCTGGGCGTGCTCCCTCGCCGGACTCCTGTCGCGTCCCATTTCCGATCGCCCCGAGGTGGTGCGTGCCGTGGCCATCAGTAGCCGAGCTCCTCGCCCAGGGACGCCGCCACCTGGCGGGTGGTCCGGAGCCCGTGCGAACGCGTGAAGAGATACGGGAGATAGAGCATGGGAATGGCCTCGTCGATGCTCTGGCGAAGGTGGTCGAGGTGGGTGGAGCGGGTGCGCCGCATGGTCACGGCCAGACGGGCCGCGTCCAGCACCGGGCCGGTGTCCCCGCCCACCAACTCGTTCAACTGGGCCAACGGTCCAACGGTGGCCAGGGTGTCGAACACCTCTTCCTCCTGGCGGCCGAAGAGCTCGGGGAGCACCCGGTTGACCACCACGGCGGAGAACTCGACGGTGGTTTCCTCCCGGACCCGGGCCGCCAACTCGATGGTCTCGTTGACCGGCATCTCCTCGGGGGTGCACACCGCCACCAGCCCGGTCTGGGTCGGATCTGACAGGATCTCGAGCATCCAGTCCGTCTGAGATCGAATGAGGCCCACCTTGACCAGGTTGTTGATGGCCTGGGGGGCGGCCAGCTGGCCGATGATGTGGCCGGAGGCCGGTGCGTCCACCACCACCAGGTCGTAGTTGCGCTCACGCACCTCGTAACAGAGCTTGCCCACGGTGAGGATCTCCCGGACCCCGGGCGCTGCGGTGGCCACGAAGTCGAAGGCCTTGGCCAAGGGGCCGATCCGCCCCACCACCGGGATGCGAAGCTGCAGCTTGAGGTACTCGCGCAGCGACGCCTCGGTGTCCATGGTCATGGCGAAGAGCCCGGGGAGGATCTCTTTCTCGTTGAATCCAGTGGCCGGGGCCTCGTAGAACTCGGCCACGTCACCCTTGGCATCGACCTCACAGATCAGCACCCGCTTGCCGCGCAGGGAGGCGAAAAGGGCGAACGCCGACGCCACCGTGGTCTTGCCGACACCACCTTTGCCGGTGACGAAGACAAGTCTGTGATCGAGGAGCGCGTGCATCGCTTCAGCGGCCCCGACCCACCTCGGAACCGGACTGGCCGGCGGCGCAGGGTCGAATCAGGAGATCCCGAAACCGACCCGGTGGTCAGAGGTCGGTGGATCCACTTCGACGTAGGCCACCTTGGCCACCGGGACGCCGACCTGGCGACCCTTCCGATCGGTCAGCCAGAGGATGGTCCCCTCCTCGGCCAGTGCCGCTTCGATATCGGCCAGGACCTTGTCGCGCTCCGCATCCTCGGGCAACTCGATGTCGAGCTCCTTCATCGATTGCACGATTCCGATACGCACGTCCACCTGGCACGCTCCTCTCAGCTGGGCTCCGACAGATCTGCCGGTCGCCATCGACGATACAAGGTTCCGAGCGGGCGGCGTCCCGCGGTCGCAACCATGGGGCACACTGGCCAGATGGGAGCAGCACCCGAGGGAGAGAACGAAAGGAACCGTCGCTGGGCCGCGACCATGGCCGGCCACGGTGGGGACGGCATCACCGTGGCCCATGCCGACAGCCACACCGGCACCGGCGGCCCGTCGGCGGGTCTCAACCGGCAGGAGCGAGAGGACGCCGAACACGAACGCCTGGCGCCCGGTGCCACCCGTGCCGCAGGGGCCGGTGACCGGCTGCGAAGCGAAGCACCCGACCGGTGGCGCACCTGCTTCGAACGCGACCGCGATCGCATCCTTCACGCCACCGCGTTCCGTCGTCTGGCCGGAAAGACCCAGGTCTTCGTGTTCCCCGATGACCATCAACGCACCCGGCTCACCCACGCACTGGAGGTGGCCCAGGTGGCCACCGGCATCGCCCGGGCCTGCCGCCTCAATGTGCCCCTCACCGAGGCGATCGCCCTCGGCCACGACTGCGGTCACGGGCCCGGGGGGCACGCCAGCGAAGACGCGCTGTCCCCGTATCTCGACGGGGGGTTCGACCATGCGCCGTGGGGCGCGGACGTGTCACTGGCCCCCCTCAACCTCTGCGAACAGACCCTCGAC
>JADGOF010000142.1 GCA_017883105.1 Acidimicrobiales bacterium | reverse complement strand
GTCGGTGGTGGATCGGGCCGGGACCATGCCGCTGCCGCCCTACATCCACGGTGCACTGTCCGATCCGGAGCGGTACCAGACGGTGTACTCGGGAGTCCGTGATCCGGGCGACCGGTCGGCGGCGGCGCCGACCGCCGGCCTCCACTTCACCCCGGAGCTCCTGGACGCGTGCGTTGCGGCGGGGGCCCGGGTGGCCCGGGTGGACTTGGCCATCGGCCTCGACACGTTCCGCCCCATCACCGCACCGACCGCCGGAGAGCACGTGATCCACTCCGAGCGCTACTCGGTTCCGGCGGAGACTATGGAGGTCTGCAGGGAGGCTGAACGGGTGGTGGCCGTGGGCACCACGGCCGTGCGGGCCCTCGAGTCGGCGGCCGCCAGCGGCCAGCTGTCCGGTCGGACCGACCTCTACATCCACGGTGACTTCCCGTTCCGGACGGTCGATGTGCTCGTGACCAACTTCCACCTGCCCCGCTCGAGCCTGCTGCTGCTGGTGGAGTCCTTCTGCGGGCCGGTGTGGCGCGATCTCTACGCCACCGCACTGGCCGATGGCTACCGCTTCCTGTCCTTCGGCGACGCCATGGTGGTGGAGCGCCGGGGTGACAAGGGGGACCCAAGGCCACCCGGTACCCGCGGGGGCGCCCGGTGAATCCGTTGCGTGTGGAGGTGACCGCCACCGACGGATCGTCCCGTACCGGCCGGGTGCACACGGCCCGGGGCTCCTATCCGGTGCCGGCGTTCATGCCGGTGGGGACCAGGGGCGCCGTCAAGGCTCTGGACAGTGCCGACCTCGAGGCGTTGGGCGCCGACGTGGTGCTGGCCAACACCTACCACCTGATGCTGCGTCCCGGAGCGGAGACGGTGGCCGCACTCGGTGGCCTGCACCGCTTCACCGGTTGGGGTGGGCACACCCTCACCGACTCGGGCGGCTACCAGGTGCACTCGCTCACCTCGACGGTGGACGACGACGGCGTCACCTTTGCATCGGTCTACGACGGGGCGATCATGCGGCTGACCCCGGAGACCGCAGTGGAGGCGCAGGGTCTGATCGGTGCCGACATCCAGATGGTGCTCGACGTGTGCTCAACCCTGCCGGCCACCCCGCAGGTCCTGCGCACTGCGGTCGACCGGACCGCTGTTTGGGCGGGGCGGGCCCGTCGGCACCACCTTCGCCTCGAGGCTCGCCCGGAAGGTCAGGCGCTCTTCGGGATCGTCCAGGGTGGAACCGATGCTTCGCTGCGCGAGGAGAGCGCCACCCGCACCGTCGCCCTCGACTTCGACGGGTACGGCATCGGGGGGCTTTCGGTGGGCGAGACCCGTCCGGCCATGCTCGATGCCCTGGCCGCCACCCTGCCGCATCTCCCCGTCGACCGGCCCCGGTACCTGATGGGCGTGGGTGACCCGGTCGGCTTGATGGAGGCCGTCGCACTCGGGGTCGACCAGTTCGACTGCGTCGCCCCCACCCGCATGGCCCGCCATGGCGCCATCCTCATGTCCTCCGGGCGGCTTCACCTGCGCAACGCGGTCCACGCCGGCGACGACGGACCGCTTGATCCGACCTGCGCGTGCACAACCTGCGCCCGCTGGTCGCGGGGCTATCTGCGCCATCTGCTGGTGGTGGGGGAGCCCACCGCCTGGCGGCTCCTCAGCATCCACAACCTGGCCTTTGTGCTGGGATTGATGGCCCAGGCCCGCCTGGCCATCGCCGAGGGGCGGTTCGACGCCCTGCGGGCCCAGGTCGCCACCGTCTGGGGCGCCTGAGGTACGCGGCGCCTGACCTCGGTCGGGCTGGGCTACAGTCAGACCGCTGTGCGGACCACTACCTCTTCCCCCAACGCGCGATGACGGCCGATCTGGCATTGGTCGCGCCCCTGTTGGGTGCGAAGTCGAGCGGCAGCAGCACCATCCTCATCATCTACGCGGCGATCGCAGCGGCCTTCTACTTTCTCTTCTACCGTCCCCGCCAGCGCAAGGCCAAGGCGGCGCGGGAGGTCGGCAACACCTTCGAGGTCGGCGACGAAGTCCTGACGGCCGGCGGTATCGTCGGCTACGTCATCGACATCGACGGTGACCGGGTCACGTTGGAGACGAGTGTGGGCGCCTCCTTCGTCGTGCTCAAGCAGTATGTGATCCGCAAGATGGAGCCGCCGGTTTCCGAGGATGACGATGAAGCCACCGATGACCAGGATCACGAAGGTGATGATGCCGACCGCCTGAACGACCACGCTTCGGACGAGGCCGGTGTCGACGGGGAACAGGGCGACGCGCCCGATGACGAGGTAGCGACCGAGGACACGGGTCCATCCGCCAGGGGCAAGAGAGCCAAGAAGGCCAATGACCCCGACGATCCCCCTGCTTCCAACGACCCGCCGCTCATCTGATCACCGATGAAGAACAAGCGCTCCCTGTGGATCAGCCTGCTTTCGGTGGTCGCCATCGCGATGGTCGCCCTCAGTGCCACCCTGGTGGCGGGATGGTCACCGAAACTCGGGCTCGACCTCGATGGCGGTCTGGCCGTCGTCTATCAGACCCATACGCCGGTGACACAGGACCAGCTGCACAACATCGTCAGCATCATCAACAACCGGGTCAATGCCGGCACCAGTGGCGCCACCGTCGACAGCCAGGGAAAGAACCAGATATCGGTGTCCATCCCCGGTGAGAAGAACACCCAGAAAGTCCTGGCCACCCTAGGGAACACCGCACAGCTCTTCTTCCGCCCGGCACTCTGTTATGCGCCGTCCCTCACGTTGAAGAAGGGGCAGGCGGCGATCACCGGCCCGCTGCCCACCTGCTCGGCGGCCACAGCCCTGACCGCGCCCAATCTCCAGGTCACCCCCTCTTCGAGCAACGTCAACGGGTACACCTCGAACACCAATATTGGCGCAGATCCCCAATTCGCGACCTACCAGTCGACCTCGCCGGGCAAGGACAACAAGAACGACACCGTGCTTCTGCCCGGATCGTCCTCCACGCAAACGGGTCGCTATGTGTTGGGCCCGGCCGGGCTCACCGGCACCGCGGTCAAGTCGGCCTCTGCCCAGCTGTCGAGTGGCAACTGGACAGTCAATATCGTGCTGACCAGCGCAGGGGCCTCGCAGTGGGACATTCTGGCCGGACAGCAGTTCCACGCCATCATCGGGATCGACCTCGACGGTCAGGTCATCTCCGCGCCCATCACCCAACCCTCCGCCTCGGCCTTCACCTCATTCGGTGGCCAGGTGCAGATCTCCGGCGGCTTCACCGAGGACCAGGCCAAGACCTTGGCCACCGAGTTGAACTACGGCTCCTTGCCGGTGAAGCTCGACCGCCTGACCGTGCAGACGGTCTCCCCGACACTCGGGAAGGCCTCCTTGCATGCCGGCCTCATCTCCGGCCTGGCCGGGTTGCTGCTGGTCATGCTCTACATGATCTTCTACTACCGGCTGCTCGGCATCGTGGTGGTGTCCGGCCTGGCCGTCACCGCGGCACTGCTCTGGTCGATCATCTCGTGGATGGGCGCCACCCTCGGCACCACCATCGACCTGGCCGGCATCATCGGCCTCATCGTGTCGGTCGGCATCACCGTCGACTCCTACATCGTCTATTTCGAACGACTGAAGGACGAGACCAGATCCGGCCGTACCATCCGGAGCAGCGTCGACAAGGGCTTCACCAGTGCCTTCCGGACCGTGTTGGCCGCCGACGCGGTCTCCCTGCTCGGCGCGGCCATCCTCTACTTCATCTCGATCGGGCCGGTGCGTGGCTTCGCCCTCTTCCTCGGGCTGTCCACCATTCTTGACGTCATCATCACCTACTTCTTCACCAAGCCGTTCGTGATCCTGCTCGGGCGCAGCCGTAGCGCCACCGAGGCCCGGGGCATGGGCGTGGCCAGTGGTCTCGGTGTGAGTGCGGAGGCCCGTCCATGAGTCCTCGCGGAGGGAACGACGACGGCAGCTCGACGACCCCCGAGGGCGACGATGCGGCAGCCGAGCTCGAAGAGGCATTCGACGAGGAGCTGGAGTTCGCGGCCGAGGAGCTGGAGGCCGAAGAGCACGGCGGCAAGCGCCACAACGCCTTCGTCCGCCTGTACCGGGGTGAGACCTCGTTCGACTTCATCGGCAACCGCAAGATCTGGTTCGGCGTCTCGGCGCTGATCATCGTGCTCGGGGTGATCTCCCTCGGCACCCGCGGCCTCAACCTGGGCATCGACTTCAAGGGCGGCCAGTCCTGGCTGGTGAGCTCACAGAACCTCACCGTGGCCCAGGCCACGTCCGCCGTGGAGTCAGCCGGGGTCTCCCAACCCACGGTGGTCCAGTTGACCAACCAGGTCAGCCACGACAAGCAGATCCAGGTTCAGGTCGACCTGAACTCGAAGTCGGTGGCCGAGCGCGACGCCCTCGAGAACAAGGTCACCAACGCCTTGGCCAAGGCGGCCAACACCTCGCCGAACAACGTCAACTTCAACGACGTCGGGCCTACCTGGGGTGGCCAGGTCACCTCCAAGGCCATCGAGGCCCTCATCGTGTTCTTCATCGCGGTCACCCTGTACATCTCGGTCCGGTTCGAGTTCAAGATGGCCGTCGCGGCCCTCGTCGCGGTCATCCACGACATCCTGATCACGGTGGGCATCTACTCCCTCACGGGATTCCAGGTGACTCCGGACACGGTGATCGCGGTGCTGACTGTGCTGGGCTATTCCCTCTACGACACCGTGGTGGTATTCGACCGAATACGGGAGAACGCCAAGGGACTCGGCGCGTCCGGTCGGATCACCTACTCGGACATGGTCAATCTGTCGATGAACCAGACGCTGGCCCGATCGATCAACACCTCACTGGTGGCGATCATGCCGGTGCTTTCGGTGTTGGTGGTCGGTGCGTTCTTCCTCGGTGCCTCCTCGTTGCAGGACTTCGGATTGGCCCTGGTCATCGGCCTGACCAGCGGTGCCTACTCCTCGATCTTCATCGCTTCACCGCTGTTGGCCCTGATGAAGGAACGCGAACCTCGTTACACGACCATCCGCCAGCGCCTGGAGACCCGCGGCGAGCGCCACGGCTCTCTCACCCCTGCAGCCGCCGCGGCCATGGCGGGCGCCTCCGCCGGCAGTGGCAGCGGGCGCGGCTCAGGGCGGGCCCGCACCCAGTCTTCGGGCGTGATCCGCCCTGGCGCGGGATCATCGACCAAGCGGTCCGGATCGGCAGGCTCCAAGGGGGCCGGCCCGGGCTCCGGTTCGACCGACGCGTCAACGTCGACGGCCGGCGCCCCCCGGGCCTCCAGCGGGGGAGGACCCTCGGCGTCGGGATCGACCCGCCCCGGCGGCAACCGTCCGCCTCCTCGTCCCCGCAAGGGCAAGGGTGGGAAGGGCAAGCGCCGCTGACCGTTGTCCCGAGGTCGTCCGTCGGTTCCCGACCCGGGGTTTGGGTCCCGATGGGGGTGGGAGCACGGCGGAACACTCCCGCGATCACGGGTGAAGGTACCGGTCGCCTGCCTGCGACAGGTACCGTGTAGGCATGGCCTTGGCCACACCAGTCCCTGCCGAAGGGGCCACCGGTCCCGGCGACGAGTACGTCGCGGGCTCGTCCCTGCCTCCGGATGAAGCAGCCCTGCTGGTGCCGGTCATCGAGGCCTTTCTCCGCCGTCATCCCGGGGATGACACCTCGCTCATCGTGCATGCGGCCGAAACGGCGACGGTGGCCCATGCCGGTCAGCTACGGAGGTCGGGTGAGCCCTATGTCACCCACCCCATAGCCGTGGCCGGAATTGTCGCTGACCTGGGGCTGGATGCTCAGACGGTGGCCGCGGCCCTGCTGCACGACGCCGTGGAGGACACCGGTGTCACCACCGAGGTGATCGAGCGTGACTTCGGTCCCACGGTGGCTCTCATCGTCGAAGGGGTCACCAAGCTCGACCGTCTGCAGTTCGACTCGAAAGAGGCCCAGCAGGCCGCCACGGTGCGCAAGATGTTGGTGGCCATGGCCAACGACTGGCGGGTGTTGATCATCAAGCTGGCCGACCGGCTCCACAACATGCGGACACTGTCGGTCATGCCGGAATGGAAGCAGCGTCGGACCGCCCAGGAGACCTTGGACATCTACGCCCCGTTGGCTCATCGGTTGGGCATCCAGGGTGTGAAGTGGCAGCTCGAGGACCTGGCCTTCGCCACGCTGCATCCGAAGCGGTATGCGGAGATCGAGCAGATGGTGGCCAGCCGGGC
>JADGOF010000141.1 GCA_017883105.1 Acidimicrobiales bacterium | reverse complement strand
CGCCCGCAACCTGTTGGCCGGTTCGGCCGAGGCCACGCCCTACGACCCGGTGCCCTTCTTCTGGTCGGACCAGTACCAGACCAAGATCCAGGTCATCGGACTGCCCGGGCCCGACGACGAGGTCGTGGTGGTGGAGGGCTCGGTCGAGGAGGGAAAGCTGGTCGCCCTCTACCGACGCGGTGACCGGCTGCAGGCCGTGCTGGCCTTCAGCCAGCCTCGCCACCTGATGACCTACCGGCCGCTGCTGGGCGCCCGTGCCTCGTTCGACGAGGCATTGGCCGTGTCCCGCTCCTGATCGGCCCCCCGGTTCCGCCCTGTCCTCCGCCGGATGGTGCGGAACCGACGGGTGAAGGCCAGAGCGGCGGCGATCTGATCGGCCGAGGGCTCGATGCGGCCGTAGGTGTACTGCTCGACCAGCACCGTCACGTCCTGGAGCGGCCCACGGCTCGCCGGTTCGGTGTCGGCCAGCCGTCGGCCGTAGGCGGAGAGGGTTTCGTCGGTACGTCGAACACGACCCAGGCGCTGGCCGCCCCGTTCGAGGTCGGCGGCGATCTGGAGGGCCCAAGTGGCCGGACGGCGGAGGCGCCGCCGCCGGATCTGCGAGAGGGCGATCACCACGGCGGCCACGGCCAGGATGGGGAGCCAGGGCAGGTGCGCCAGTGTGTTGCCGGCCGAGTGGGCGATGACCGAGCCGGGTGACGGATTGGCCAACGGCACCACCGCCGTGGGGTCGAAGTTCTGCCAGCCGTAGCCGGGGAACCAGAGCTCGACCCAGGCGTGGGCGTCCTTGGCCTGCACGTCATAGAGGTCGGTGATCGGGTTGAACGAGCCCGGGACGTACCCGACGGTCTCCCGGGCCGGAATGCCGAGCGAGCGCAACATGACCACAGTGGCCGTCGAGATCTGCTCGCAGAAGCCCAACCGGGTGCCGAAGAGGAAGCTGTCGACGGCGTCTGCCCCCGGTGCCAGCGGGGGGATGTCGGTGGTGTACTTGATGTGCGAGGACATCCACGCCTCGACGGCCTCGACTTTGTCGTAGGTGTGCGGATCATTGTCACCGGCGGATCCGATCCCCTGGGTGATGTGGCGGGCCAGGGCGGTGACCCGGGCGTCGGGGTGGGGGAGTTGCAGATACCGCCTCTGCTCTAGGGGGCTGAGGCCGGAGGGGGCTGAAGGGTCGTTGGGGGGCAGCCCGCTGGTGGCGTCCCGAAGCTGGGCGGCACTGGCTGTCGTGTCGTTGGACACCACGGTGTAGATGGTGCCGGACCCCATCGAAGTGGACGACACGATGGTGCCGTCCCCGGTGAGGTAGAGGGCGCGGGACTGGAGGTAGACCCGTTGGGCGTTGTCGGCGTGGAAGACCAGGTTGGGTCCCGACTGGGCGAGGTAGAAGGTCTGCACGTCGGGGGTGCCGCTGTACCGTTCGGCCAGCTGGTCGCCGGTCAGGGGGATGGCGAACGGCGACCCCGTGTCCAGTTTGATCATGTGGCTGCCGTTGGCCGGATCGGTCGACTGGGTCCAGTTCTGGCCATCCCACCGGTCGTAGGTCTGGCCCACCCAGAAGCTCGGCCGGCTGGCCCGTACCCGAAGCACCACCTGGTTGCCCAGGGAGGCCCGCACCCCGGTGTCCAGGGACTTGGCGAAGCCCAGAAATCCGCCGACCCCGGTGCGACCGCCCGCGTCGGCTGCGTGGGCCGGAAGGGAGGCGTTGCCATCGGTGAGGTTGCTCGGGCTGTCGACCGGTGAGGAGTTGGCCGACGAGGACGGGAAGACGAGCGAGGTGGAGACCCGGGGGGCCGGCAGCACCGACACCAGCAGCGCGGCCACCACGGCCACGGCCAGGCCGGCGATGCCGATGGTGAGCCAGGGCACTCCCCGGGTTCCGGAGATCGACAGCCACATGGCGACCAGTCCCCAGATGCCGGAGGCCACCCACAGCACGACGTAGATGCCCAGGGTGAGGTCGACTGCCTGGGCCGCGGCCACCGCCATCAGGGCGGCCGACCCGGCCAACGAGTACGCGACGTCTCGGCGGGCCGGGACGTCGAAGGCGTGGGTGCTGAGGACCCAGGCGAAGAGCACGGCCAGCGGGCCTTCCACCGTCGAGATGTCACCGGGCGTGGCCGTCCGGGTCACGGTGGCGATGAACCACACGAACCCGCCGATGGCGCACACGGCCAGAATCGGCTTCACTGGCGGCCAGGGCCGTGCCCGACGCCGGTAGGACAGGACGTTGCCCACCACGGTGGCCATCACGGTGAACACGGTCACCGCCGGGCTGAGTTCGCCCTGGCTCCAACACGCGGCGGCCGACACGATCACCGCGGCGCCAGACGCCAGCCGGAACTGGATGGAGTGCTCGGCCGGGCCCGGTCGGTTGGCCTGGACCACCCGCTGCCAGAGGCTCACGACCGGTTCCTCCGCCGCCTACCCACCGACGCCGGCCCTGGGGCTCCGGGGACGACGGGCGGGGGGGCGGCCCGGGCCAGCCGCCTCCCCAGATCGACCCGGTCGCGCACCAGGCGCACGACGCGCCCTTCCGGCTCGCGGGTGCCGAGCACTACCGACCGGCCGCGGGCCAGGCACTGGGACACCGCTGCCATCACCCGCTCTGACTCGGCCTCGGCC
The DNA here is from genome assembly GCA_017883105.1 of Acidimicrobiales bacterium. Taxonomy (GTDB): domain Bacteria; phylum Actinomycetota; class Acidimicrobiia; order Acidimicrobiales; family RAAP-2; genus Bog-756. The sequence continues at coordinate 3,578 of JADGOF010000141.1, read as the reverse complement.
TCGGCAGGATCGCGGGGGAGCATCACGTCGACGACGATCGGATCGTCAATCTGGCGTTCGGCCTCCCGCACCATCAACGACCCGACATGGGAGGTCGCCGGCCAGTGGACGGACCGCCGGGCGTCGCCCGGTTGGTAGGGGCGCAGGCCGCGGGGCTCACCGAACCCGGCGGGGATCCGCAGGTCGGCGTCGCCGGCCGCCGTGTCGGTTGCCGCATCGACCGGACCGGCCGTGCCCGCACGCGGCGCCACGTGCAGGGGTCGGGCGAGGACCACCTCGACTTCCCTGGCCCACCAGAGCAGGCCGAACGGAGCGCACGATGCCAACTCGACGGCGAGGTGGCCGAACACACCCCGGCGGTCGGGCGTAACATCCACGGTGACGACCCGGGGCCCGTGGGAGTCCCCCTCGGCCCGGGCCACGGGCCCCACCGGATACTTCGGCCGCAGGCGGATCGGACCGTTGGCCAGCAGGGTCAGCTTCACCGTGCGGCCGGCCTCGGAGTCCGACGGGTTCTCGGTACAGGAGACCCTGGCCCGTCGCGCCGGAAACAGGGGGGCCACGATGCCGGTGAGGAGCACCGCGGCCAGCAGGGCGCCGATGGCCTGGACCCATCCCGATCCACTGGAGTGGGCCACCCCGGCCAAGGTGAGGACGGCCAGCGCGCTCCCGGCGACAGGGCCGAACCAGTGGACCGGATGGACCCGACCCCGGAGTCGGCGACCACGGGGCAGCCGGGCCGAGTCGGTGTGTCGCCGACGGGTGCTGGACAGGGCCCAGGAGAGCGCGGCGCCGGCAAAGAGGGCCAGCCCTCCGAAAAGGACGCCGGCGGCCACCACCCGGGGGCCGAACACTGCCCGGGCCACGATGACGCCGCAGACGCCGGCGACGACCCCGGTGATCGCCGCATTGACCGACCGCCAGGGCGGCGGTGGCCGACCGGGTGTCGTCGACGGGCTCACGTGGGGGGAACAGGCGTTTCCGCGATGATCCGACCGACGAGAGTGGGGCCGTCGCCACCGCTGCCCTCGGCGATCAACCGGTGGGAGAGGCAGGCCGTGGACACCGACTGGACGTCCTGGGGGGTGACGTAGGAGCGACCGGTCAGCACCGCGTAGGCCTGGGCGGTGCGGAGGAGGGAGATGGCCGCCCGGGGGCTGGCCCCCAGCCGTACCGTCCCCGCCGACCGGGTGGCCCGCACCAGCGAGACCGCGTACTCGGCCACTGTGGTGACCACCTGTACGGACGCGGTGGCGTCGATGGCACGTTCCCAGCGGCCCGGATCGGCCACCGGCAGGAGGTCGTCGAGCGCGTACCGTCCGCCGTTGTGGAGGACCAGCCGGGTCTCGACCTCGGCATCCGGATAGCCGATGGCGGTCGACAGGCCGAACCGGTCCAACTGGCTTTCGACCAGGGGGAAAGTGCCGAGCTGCCCGATGGGATTTTGGGTGCCGATCACCAGATGGGGTCGGGGGAGGGGCCACGACTCGCCGTCCACCGACACCTGCTGTTCCTCCATCGCCTCGAGCAGCGCCGACTGGGTCCGGGGTGGCGTGCGGTTCATCTCGTCGAGGAGCACCACGTGCCCGAAGACGGGACCGCGCCGGAACTCCCAGGTCCCGGTGTCCGGGGAGAACACGGTGACACCGGTGATGTCGGACGGCAGGAGATCGGGATGGCCCTGCACCCGGGACAGCTTGACGCCGAGGGCGGTGGCCAACGCCCGGGCCAGCACCGTCTTGCCCACCCCGGGCACGTCCTCGATGAGGAGATGGCTGCCCGAGAGCGCGGCGATCACGGCGACGGTCACTGCGGTGGGCGTCCCGAGCAGGACGCCGGAGAGGGCTCCGTGGAGCTCCCGGGCGACGGTCACCGCCTCGGCGATGGATGCCGGGACGCCATCGGCGGGATCTGCGGATTCGAGGCCCACCGTTTCGATGCCGGTACTCATGGGTCGTCCTACTTCCCCTAGCTTTGGCCTGTGCCCTCGACGACGCCGCCGAGCGTGGTAGCTCACCCACCCTATGCGGTCCCCGGTGGTTCATTCAATGCACCGGGTAGAGAAGACGCTGGTGGGACCGGGTGTCCGCGACACCGATGAGCGAGGTCAGAAGTCAAGGGCGGACAGCTCGGGGATGGTGCCCTCGGCGCGGGAACGGGCGTCGAGCCACCGGACCCGGGCGGACCGGTGTTCGTCGGTGGTAGTGGTGGGGTGGACGACCAGACGCGGAGACCAGGCGGCAGCCACGTCCTCCTCGTCGGCCCATGTGCCCACGGCCATGCCGGCCAGGTAGGCGGCACCGAGGGTGGTCGCCTCGAGCACCGGAGCGATCTCAATCGGTCGTCCGCAGGCGTTGGCCAAGGCCTGGGTGAAGACCGGGTTGGCCGACATCCCGCCGTCGATGCGCAGTGACCTGATGGGCAGGCCCGAGTCGGACTCGGCGGCCTCGAGCAGGTCGGCGCCCCGGTGGGCCACGCCTTCGAGCACCGCCCGTACCAGTTCGGGTCGTCCGCTGCCCCGAGTCAGCCCGGTGAAGGTGCCCCGGGCCCCGAAGTCCCATACCGGTGTGCCCAGCCCGAGCAGGGCGGGCACGAACCAGACGTCCCCGGTGGTCTCGCACAGTGCGGCCACATCGGCCGACTGGGACGCGGTGTCGATGATGTTCAGGTCGTCGCGGAGCCACTCCACACAGGTGCCGGCCGCCAACATGATGGCCTCGACCCCCCAGGTCACCCTGCCGTGGCGGCGCCAGGCGATGATGGGGATGGTCCCCGCCGGGCCTCGGGCCACCTGGGGCGGGCGGGAAGAGCCCACGCACTGGTCGAGCATGCCGCCGGTCCCGAAGGTGGCCTTGGCCTGCCCGGGCCGGGTGCACCCCTGGCCGATCAGTGAAGCCTGCTGGTCTCCGGCCATGCCGGCGATGACCGGACGGCCGTCGAGCACCTCCGCGGTCCCCATGACCCCGGTGGAGTCGACGATGGTGGGGAGGATGGCCTCGGGGATGCGCAGTGCGGCCAGCAGGTCGTGGCTCCACCCCGAGCCGTCGCCGTGGATGAGGCCGGTCACGCCAGCGTTGGAGGCGTCGGTGACGTGCAGACGTCCACCCGAGAGGGTCCACGCCACCCAGGTGTCCACGGTGCCGAAGGCCAGTTCGCCCTGTTCCGAGCGCGCCCGCTCGGGGTCGGCCAGGTCGAGCAGGGCCGCCACCTTGGTGGCCGATGCGTTGGGCGCCACCCGGATTCCCTGGGCCTGCAGCTCGAGGCAGGTACCGACGGTGCGCAGGTCCTGCCAACCGAGGCCCGGCCCGACCGGCACGCCGGTGGCCCGGTCCCACACGATGGTAGAGGCCCGTTGGTTGGCGATCCCCACCGCGTCGACCGGGCCACCGTCGGCCAGGCTGCGGCGGGCCACCTCGAGCACCGCCTCCGCCATGGCCGTCGGGTCGAACTCGACCAATCCGGGGAAGGGGGTGTCGGGTAGGACGGCCACGTGGTGGATGTGCCCGACGGTGGCGTCGGGGCGCACCACCGCCCCCCGCACACCCGAGGTGCCGACGTCGACGACCAGAATGCTCATG
>JADGOF010000140.1 GCA_017883105.1 Acidimicrobiales bacterium | reverse complement strand
GCCAACAGCTCGGGCGTGGTGAACGGACTGGCGGTGGGTACCCACAGATCGATGCGCATCGGGAGATCCTGTCAGGCGGGAGCGGTGGGTGCGACCAACGGCCACGGGCGTTCGCGCTCGGCGATGCGGGCCAGATCGAGCAGGAGCTGTTCCTCGTGGTGCCGCCCAATCACCTGCAGAGCGACCGGCAAGCCGTCCACCAGACCGGCCGGGATGGACACGGCCGGGTTGCCCGTGAGGTTGGCCGGAATGGTGAGGGCGCCGTTGTTGCCGATCGCCTTGTTGAAGCCGTACTCCTTGATGAGGTCTATGTCGCCGACAGTGGTGGGCATGGGCCCGGTGGCGTCGAAGGCCACATCGGGGTTGGCTGCGGCGAAGATGAAGTCGGTGTGTTCGAAGATGTCGGCCATGCGTTCGTTGACGTCGATCCGGAACATCTCGGTGGCCCCGGCAGTCTGCACGTTCAGGTTGTGGGTGGCCAGGTTCATGCCCAGCTGGATCTCGGGTGTGAGGTCGTCGTTGCACGCGGGATATCGGTCGCCCAGCGTTCCGGCCAGGCCGATCAGATTGGACATGGCCCACTCGAGGCCGCCCTGGGGCAGTTCCACGACGACATCGACGCGGGTGAGGCCGGCACCGGCGATCAGGGTCTCGGCCAGGTCGAGCACCAGGGCCGCACAACGGGGCTCGACGATGGCCGATCCGAGGTCAATCGAGATGACCGCCCGTTTGCCGGCGAGTTCGAAGGTGTCGAGCCCTGCTTCCCACCCTTCGACCCGGGGCAGGCTGAGGGTGTCGCGGGGGTCGAAGCCGTTGCAGACGTCGAACCACCGGGCGGTGTCCCGCACCGATCTGGACACGCAGCCGACCACCACGGTCAGCGGCGGTTGCAGGGCCTGGGGGCCCTTGGGAATGCGGCCGAAGGTCGACTTGAGGCCGAACATGCCGGTGAAGCCGGCCGGGATGCGGATCGACCCGCCGCCGTCACCGCCACTGGCGATGGGCAGCAGTCCGCCGGCCGCCGCCGCCGCGGTGCCGCCCGACGAACCACCAGGCGTCCGCTCGAGGTTCCAGGGGTTGTGGGTGGTCCCGTGCAGCTTGGTGGTGGTGCAGTTGATTCCACCGAACTCGGACGCCGTGGTCTGGCCGGCCAGTACCGCGCCGGCAGCCCGCAACCGGGTGACCTGGATGGTGTCGTGGTCAGCGACACGGTCCTTGAAGACGAGGGAGGCTTCGGTGTAGGGCCACCTGTTTACCGTCTCGAGCTCCTTGATCCCCATGGGGACGCCGCCGAAGGGGAGCGAGACATCGGCCGACGCCGCCGTGACCCGGGCCGCGTCGGTGTCCAGATGGGAGAAGGCGTTGAGCTCGGACGCGTTGATGGCGGCCAGCGACGCGTCGAGCGCCTCGGACGGACTGATGGTCCTCGCCCTGAACGCGTCGACAAGTGAACAGACATCTCCAAGCCAGGGCTGATCGGTCACGCCTGTGGACGCTACTCCCACCCACGTCGCCGGTGTCGGGTGGGAGGCGACGGGCGTAGCCAGGGACGGCACCCGAGGCTGCGGTGGCGGGTTTAGCGTGTGGGGATGAACGAGAGCGAGCAGTCCGACAGCCCGGAGTCAGGCGCTGGTGGATCGGGTGATCAGTCCGAGCCCCGCAAGGCCGAGCCGCACCATCCCTTCACCCTGGCCGTCGACATCGGGGGGACCGGCCTCAAGGCATCCGTGCTCGACGCCGACGGCGCCATGGTGGCCGATCGGGTCAAGATCCCGACCACCTACCCGCTGCCCCCCGACAAGCTGGTTGTCTCCCTCACCAAGCTGGTGGCACCGTTGCCGAAGGCGGAACGGGCGTCGGTGGGGTTTCCGGGCATGGTGCGAGACGGCATGGTGCTCTCGGCGCCGCATTTCTCGACCAAGCACGGACCGGGCACGCTCATCGACCACCATCTGGTCAAACTGTGGTCGAGGTTCGATCTGGCATCTTCCTTGACAGAGGCGTTCGGCCTGCCGACCAAGGTGGCCAACGACGCCGACATCCAGGGTGCCGCCGTGGTCAGTGGTGAAGGGCTCGAGCTGGCCATCACACTCGGGACGGGATTCGGCACCGGGCTGTTCTACGAGGGCCAGTTGATGCCCCATCTGGAGATCGCCCATCAGCCATTCCGAAAGGGCGAGACCTACAACGAGCAGCTCGGGGAGGCCGCCCGCAAGGAGATCGGTGAAGTGCGGTGGAACAAGCGGGTGCACAAGGTCATTGTCAATCTGCGGGCGTTGATGTTCTTCGACCACCTCTACATCGGCGGTGGCAACTCGCGCCGGGTCGTACGGCACGACCTGCCCGATGACGTGACGATCGTGGACAACACGGCGGGGATCCTCGGTGGGATCAAGCTCTGGCGTTCCGAGCACGTGGCGGTCAACGAACCCATCGACTAACCACGGCTCGTCCCTTCGAGCCCGTTCGGACCCCTTCGGACGATGGCCGGGGACTCGTCAGTTCCCGGCGGGGTCGGCACACCCCGGTCAGCTGTGCCAGCCACGCCAGCGGCGCTCGACCTCTTTCAAGTCCTTCTTCCAACCCTTGCGGGACGCGGCTGCGGCATCCCGCTGGGCGGCGATGAGCTCATCGATGGGACCGGCCAGGTCGGGACGCTCGCCGGCCAGCGCCTCGAACCAATCGATGGCATAACAGGCATCGTGGAGGTCGCCGAGCTTGTTCTGCAGGCGCTCCGCGGCCTTGGCCGTCTTGCGGGCGGGGCCGCCTTCGACCAGCGCCACCGTCTCGCACCCGTAGCGGAGGTCCTTGAGGCGGATCCGCAACTTGTGCAGGTGGATGTCCGACGGGTCCTTGCGGGCGGTGCGGGCTGCACCCCGGAGGTCGTGCCAGGCCCGTTTCAGCATCGTAGGAAGTACCTCCACTGCCGGCTTCGAGGCCCTGGGCTTGAACGCCGGACCGTCCCACAGGACCATCATCTGCTCGGTCAGCTGGAACCGGCGCGGCTTGCCCCGCTCGGCGGCGATGTCGGCCATGGCCGCCGCCGTCCGCGCCATCAACTCGGACTCGAGCTGGGCCACCGGGCCGGCCCCGATCACCTCGGTTCCGGTAACGGCGACGATGTCTCGCATGATGTGCAGATCCCGGATCTGGCCCAGGCGGTTCCCGTACCAGGCCAGTTCGGCCCGCAGGGACGTGCCCCAGGCCGGGTCGAGCAGCAGGCGGAAGGTCCGCAGGTTCGACCGGATCCGCCGGAGCGCCACCCGGCTCTGGTGGATCTGCTCGGTTTCGGTCTGCCGGCGTCCGGTGCCGTTCAGCGACTCCACCGCCGATTGGGCCCACAGGGGCCGGGTACCCATCCGCAGGCTGAGGGCGTCCACCGTCCCGTTCCGGCCGGCGGGGTCCACCAACTCGTTGCCCATGTCGTTGAGGAGGAAGGTCCGGGCCGACATGGCCAGCACCCGGTGGAGCACCATGCCCGCCGTCGGTTCGGCGACGCTCTCGCTGGGCACGGTGTGGACCTGGTGGGGAACGTGGGCGGGCGCGACCAAGCCCATCCGCTCGTCGTCAGCCAGTGGTTCGGTTGTCATGCCCAGGACCTCCTGGCTACAGCCTACGAGTGCCCGGTTCCTCCTGTGACCGCACCGGGTTTCTCGGGGTCGTGCCGTACTGTGGGGCCATGAAGGCCGTGACCATTGTCGATGGGGCGTTGCAGTGGCTCGACGCTCCCGACCCGCAGCCCGGCGAAGGGGAACTGTTGGTGTCGGTGAGGACCGCCGGCCTCAACGGGGCCGACATGATGCAGCGCAGAGGTCTCTACCCCGCGCCCCCTGGATGGCCGCAGGATATCCCCGGCATGGAGTTCGCCGGTGAGGTGGTGGGGGTGGGGCCGGGCACCAGCCGCTTCGCCGAGGGCGACCGGGTGATGTCCATCTGCGGTGGAGGTGGCCAGGCCGAGCTGGTGGTGGTGCCCGAGAGCGCGGTCCTGCCGGTTCCCGAGGCGACCCCGTGGGACCAGGCGGGTGGGTTCCCCGAGGTCTTCAGCACCGCCCATGACGCCCTCTTCACCCAGGCTCACCTGTGGGCCGGCGAGCGGGTGCTGATCTCGGGGGCCGCCGGGGGAGTGGGAACCGCCGCCGTGCAGATCGCCCACGCCGCGGGTGCCCACGTGGTGGCCTCCGTTCGTTCCACGGAGCGGCACCGACAGGTGAAGGGCCTCGGCGCGTCGGAGGTCATCCTGCCGGACCAGGTCGCCGACCACGGCCCCTACGACGTCTCACTCGAACTGGTGGGGGCACCAGGGGTGGCAGCCGTGCTCTCCTCGTTGGCCACCGGTGCCCGCATCGTGGTGATCGGCGTCGGCGGTGGCGCCAAGGTCGAGTTCAACCTGCTGGCCCTGATGGGTCGCCGGGCCACCATCGGGGGTTCGACCCTGCGGTCGCGGTCCACCCACGAGAAGGCAGCCGTGGCTCGTGCCGTCGAAGAGCAGGTACTGCCCCTACTGGCCGACGGGACGATCACCGTGCCGGTCGCCGAGCGCATCCCCATGGCCGACGCCGACCGGGCGTACGAGCGGTTCACCTCGGGTGGCAAGTTCGGGAAGATCGTCCTGGTCAACGACTGACGGGGACGCGCACGGGGCCCACCGGTCGGGTTACTTCGAGACGATCACCGACGAACCGTGGCCGAACAGGCCCTGATTGGCGGTGATGCCCACCCGGGCGCCTTCGACCTGACGTCCGGTGGCCTGGCCTCGCAACTGCCACACCAGCTCGCACACCTGGGCGATGGCCTGGGCCGGGATGGCTTCACCGAAGCAGGACAGGCCGCCGCTCGGGTTGACCGGGACCCGGCCGCCGAGGGTGGTGTCGCCGTCGCGGAGCAGGCGCTCGGCCTCACCCTGCTTGCACAGTCCGATGTCCTCGTACCAGTCGAGCTCGAGGGCGGAGGAGAGGTCGTAGACCTCGGCCAGGTTCACGTCCTCGGGGCCGATTCCGGCCTCCTCGTAGGCGGCCAGGGCCACCGACTCCTTGAAGGTGGGGCCCACCGACGCGGACGTGGCCGCCGAGTCCGTGGAGAAGTTGGGCATCTCGATGATCGCCTGGGGGAAGCGGGGGGTCACCGTCGAGACCGCATCGATGGTTACCAGGTCATCCGTCCCGGCGCGCCGACGGGCGAACTCGATGCTGGTCAAGACCAGGGCGGCACCGCCGTCGGAGGTGGCACAGATCTCCAACAGGCGAAGCGGATCGGCCACCATCGGGGAGGACAGCACCTCGTCCGCGGTGACCTCCTTGCGGTAGCGGGCATTGACGTTCTCGAGGCCGTGCCTGGCGTTCTTGACTTTGACCGCGGCGAAGTCGGCCTCGGTGGCGCCGAACAGCTCCATGCGCCGGCGGGCGTAGAGGGCGAAGTACGTGGGGTTGGTGGCCCCCATCAGATGGAACCGCAGCCAGTCCGGATCGTCCTTGCGGTCGCCGCCGACCGGCTTGAAGAACCCTTTGGGGGTGGTGTCCGCACCGACCACCAGAGCCACGTCGCACAGACCGGCGAGTATCTGGGCCCGGGCGTTGTTGATGGCTTGGGCGCCCGACGCGCAGGCGGCGTAGGAGGAGGAAACCCGGGCGCCGGTCCACCCGAGGGCCTGAGCAAAGGTGGCGCCGGCGATGAAACCGGGGTAGCCGTTGCGGATGGTGTCGGCACCGGACACGTACTGGACGTCGGTCCACGCCACGTCGGCCTCACGAAGGGCATCGCCGGCGGCAGCGAGCCCGTACTCCACGAAGTTCCGGCCCCACTTGCCCCACGGGTGCATGCCGGCACCCAGCACGGCGACCCTCTTGTCGTCACTCATCGGCCGACCCTTTCGCCGTGGCGGCGGCCAACGGTCGCCACTTCCACACGATGTACTGGTTGTCGTCATCCTCGTAGAGGGTGTCGAGCACCAGCTCGACCTCGGTGCCGACGGCGAGCTGATCCACCCTGACGCCGGGGACCACCTGGCCCATCACCACCATCTTCTCCGCGGCGAGCTCCACCGCGGCGATGGCGAAGGGGACATACGGGTCGGCGGCCACATACGGCTCGGGCGGTGTGTAACAGGCGTCGGTGTATGACCACACCTTGCCGGTCCGGCTCAGCTCGGTCTCGGCGAACTCCATGCCCTGGCACTCGGGATTGCGGCAGAAGTAGGTCTCCTTGGGGAAGGCGAAG
>JADGOF010000139.1 GCA_017883105.1 Acidimicrobiales bacterium | reverse complement strand
TCGTCCGAGTGGTCGCACAGGTGACGGCGACCTCACCACTGTCGCCGCCGATCACGTATCTTCCTGCACCACCGTTCTTGAAACCGAGCAGTACGCCGGCCGAGCCCTTCTGGACCGCCGTTGCCAGGGTGTCGGTGGCCGACGTCTTGAACTCGAGGGTGAGGCTGTTGTTGAGTTTCCGCCCCGCTTGTGCGGCCACGGTCGTCGTCGATCCGAGAAGTCCCATGCTGCCAGCTTGGCGCCGAAGGGGACGTTCGGGTCGGTACCGCGGTCATCACCGGGACGATTCCGCGGGCATCTTCCTGGGTAGGGTTCGAGGATGAGTATCTCCGGACGCGTCGCCCGCCCACTCCTGGCATCGGTATTCATCACCGAAGGCCTGGACTCTCTCCGGAATCCCGCCGGCAAGGTGAAAGGCATACGACCGGTGACCCTGCCCCTGACCCAGCGAATCGCCGCACTGCCCGACGACACCGAAACCCTGATCAGGATCAACGGGGCCGTCCAGGTGGGCGCGGGAATACTGCTGGCTGCCGGCCGGTTCCGGAGGTCGGCCGCAGTCGCCCTGATCGGATCGATCGTTCCCACCACCTACGCCGGGCACCGCTTCTGGGAGGAGACCGACGACACCACCCGCAAACAGCAACGGACCGACCTGTTGAAGAACCTCGGGCTCCTGGGCGGATTGATCCTCGCCGCAGCGGACACCGAAGGTGCTCCTTCACCGGGCTGGCGGGCCAGGTACCAGGTACGGCAGGTCGCGAATGCGGTTGCCGTGGCCCGGGCGTTGAGCGGAGACGAGACCGGCCGGGGAGCGGCAACGGCGTCCAAGCGCAGTGCCGGCGGCTCGAGAAAGGCGAATACAGCTCTCGCCCATGCCGCCAAGGCGGGCGCAGGGGCGACGGCTCCCGCTCTTGCTGCCGGCGCTGAGCTGGCTGGGAGTTTGCTGGCCAAGGCGCACGATCACCAACCTGACGAGTTGACCAGAACCGCGGCCCCGTTGACGCGATCGTGGGCCAGGTCACGCAGGGCCTCATCGGCCTGATCGAGGTCATAGGCCACGGTGGAAGCGCGGATGGGTATCCGAGCGGCTGCCTCGAGGAAATCGATTCCGTCCTGACGGGTATTGGCGGTGACGCTGCAGAGCATCTTCTCTTCGAAGAGGTGGCGCTGGTAGTTGAGCGCAGGGATATCGCTGAGGTGGATCCCTGCGATGGCCAGGGTTCCCCCGCGTTCCAGCGCTTCCAGCGCGGGCAGCACCAAGGTGCCTACGGGGGCGAAGAGAATGGCGGCATCGAGGAGTTCGGGCGGCGAGTCTGCCGCATCACCAGCGCTCTCCGCGCCAAGTTGGAGAGCCAGGGCCCGCGCCTCGGGTGCCCGGGTGAGCACATGGACCCGTGCGCCCTCGGCCATGGCTATCTGGGCGGTCAGGTGGGCTGATCCGCCGAACCCATAGATCCCCAGGCGGCCCCCCTGCGGCAGTCGAGAACGCCGGAGCGCCCGGTACCCGATGATCCCGGCGCAGAGAAGGGGAGCCGCCTCTTCATCGGTGAACACGTCCGGGACGTGGTAGGCGTACCCTTCGTCGACGACCAGGAACTCGGCGTAGCCACCGTCGATGTCCCAGCCGGTGAACCGGGGATCCATGCACAGGTTCTCGCGTCCCTCGAGGCAGAACCGGCAGGCTCCACAGGTGCTGGCCAGCCAGGGGACTCCCACCCGGTCTCCCAGGTCGAACCGGGTGGATCCGCCACCGAGCAGGTCCACTTCGCCCACCACCTCATGACCGGGGATGACGAGATGGTCCTTGGGGGTGAGGTCGCCCTCGGCGAGGTGGAGGTCGGTTCGACAGACTCCGCAGACGCGCACATGGACTCGAACCTGCCCGGGTCCCGGGATGGGGACGGCGCGCTCGACTCGTCGGATGGGCCCGCTGTCGATGGGTCCGGGGGTATCCACTGCCCATGCCTGCATCGTCTCTGATGTCATGTCCACCTCCGAGTTTCGCCATCTCTGCGTTCGGACCGGGGAACGGTTCCCTTCTGGTCATCACGGTCACGCCGGGTCTGAAGGTTCCCTATGGATGACGAAACACCAGGACGGGGCAGGTGGCATGGACCACACAATGCTCACTGACCGATCCGAGCACCAAGTCCGCGAAATCGCCGTGGCCCCGACTCCCGACGGCGAGCATGTCCGCCCCGCGGGCGAGCTCCATCAGGCTGGCGGCCGGGTGGCCTTGGACGACGGTGGTCGAGAAGACGACATCAGGGTGTGCGCTCCGAGCCGTGGCAACCGCATCTTCGAGCATCTTCTGCGCGTCGGCGCCGGGGTCGTATCCGGCAGGGATCACCACCGGTGCACCGGAGAAGTTGGGCAATTCCCACGTGGTGACCGCTTCCACCGTCCCGGAGCAGAGCGCTGCTTCGCGCGCCGCCCAGTCCAACGCGGCCAGCGAGGACGGCATCCCGTCCACGCCGACGACAATCCGACCCGTGGGGCGGGTCGGGACCGGCGTGGCATGCTCCTCAGCCGGTCGCACTACGACGACGGGGCAGCCTGCTCGGTGCACGCACTGACGGCTCACGGAACCGAGCAACAGGCCGCGGAACCCCCCGCGACCTCGGCTACCCACGACCAGAAGGCCGGCGCTCTGGCTGGCCCCGATCAGATCGGCAGACGGCAGGCCGTCGTAGGCCTTCATCGTGGTCACGATGTCCGGGGCGACGCGTCGGGCGTGTTCGGCCGCATGTTGGAGAATCCGTTCCAGGCGCTCTGCCCGCTCACCGGAACTGCTGATCACGGACTCCGGCCCCGAGGCCGCGTGGATCTCCAGGGTCGCCCCCGTCCGCTGTGCCTGTACCGCAGCCCATACCAGAGCGGAATCGGCGCCTTTGGAGCCGTCGACGCCGACCACGATCCGATCCGGTGCGGTCGACCCCGAGGTTCTGTTGCTCTCGTCGGTCGTGGTGCCCTCCTCCAGTGCGCTTCCGGCGGTGACGGTCACCTGGTTGTCGATTCGACTTTGCCCGGCTCGCCGGTCCGGATCCACTGGCTCAGCGAATTGTCACCCGACGAGCGGTCAGCCGGCTCGACGATGGTTCCTCGGGTCTCCTCGAGCAGTCCTGTCGCATCCTCGAGCCGGCCGATCATTGCCGGGTTTCCGGTCGACTCCACGAATCGGCATGCCGCCTCGACCTTCGGCCCCATGGAGCCCGACGGGAACGACTGGGCCCGAAGGGCCTGCGGGCTGGTTCTGCCGATCGGACGGGCGTCCTCGGTGCCGAAGCCGGTCTCGACGTTGGGAACGTCGGTCAGGAGCAGCAGGGCGTCTGCCCCTAGGTCCCGGGCCAGGAGCGCGGCGGTGAGGTCCTTGTCCACCACCGCTTCGACTCCTCGGAGGTGCCCATCTTTGCCCCGGCACACCGGAATGCCACCTCCTCCGGCGCAGATGACCACGGCACCATCGGCCAGGAGCATCCGGATGGTCGGCATCTCGACCACCTCTGTGGGCTCGGGGGAAGCCACCACTCGCCGCCATGACGTGCCGTCCGGTCGAACCTGCCAATTCTTGAGTCGGGCCATCCGCTGCCCCTCCTCCCTACTGTAGACAGGGCCCACGAATTTGGTGGGCTCGCCGAACGCCGGGTCATCAGCTTCCACCAGGGTCTGGCAGATCAGACTGACAACCTCCTGGCCGGGAAGCGCGTTCTCGAAGGCCTGGAGGAGGAGATACCCGATCATCCCCTGGGTCTGCGCACCGAGCACGTCGAACGGGTAGGGGTGGGAGAGATCGGGGTCACTGGTGCTCTCTCGGGCCAACAGACCGACCTGCGGCCCGTTTCCGTGGGTGATAACCAAGTCGTGATCACGGGCCAGTGGGGCCAGCGACTCGACAGCCGCGACGACATGTTTCACCTGGATGTCCGCGTCCGGCACTTCTCCGCGTTCGAGCAAGGCGTTACCGCCTAACGCCACGAGGAGACGCATCTCAATCCCCGATGGTGGCGACCATGGCCGCCTTGATGTTGTGCAGTCGGCTCTCTGCCCGATCGAAGACCATCGACGCCGTCGACCGGTCCCACGCGGATGCCGGCTTGGCCATGGCCGGCCGGACATCGGTGCTGATGAACCCGACGCCCTCTGTGGGGCAGTCGACCTCTCTCTGGAGGCTCCTCCCGTGCAGGTCGATGGTCATGAGGCCTCCTGCATTCCGGAGGACGAAGCGGCATCCCGCTCGATCGGGCACGTCATGCAGCGAGGTCCCCCTCGGCCCCGACCGAGTTCGCTGCCGGCGATGGTCACCACTTCGATGCCGTGCTTGCGCAACATGGTGTTGGTGGCGACGTTGCGCTCATAGCCGAACACCACGCCTGGAGCGACGGCCAAATAGTTGGTTCCGTCGTCCCACTGCTCACGCTCTGCGGCCCGGATGTCCTCGTCGGTGGTCAGCACGGTGATCTTGGACACGTCCAAGAGCTCGGCGAGGGATTCCCAGAGATTGTGGTTGCGGGCGATCGTGACCTCACCCGGTTGCTCGTCTTGTCGGATCGTCCAACTGCGCAGATGCTGGTCGAAGTAGGGATAGAGCACGAACGTCTCACGGTCGACCATGGACATCACCGTGTCGAGGTGCATGAAGGCGTGGCTGTGGGGGAGCTCGATGGCCACCACCGTGGTGGCCTGTCCGGCTTCGAACAAGGCTCGGGCCACGGCCTCGACAGCCATGGGGGTGGTCCGTTCGCCCATCCCGATGAGTACCGCGCCGTCCCCGAGCACATGGACGTCACCGCCCTCGAGGGTAGCCGGCCGGTAGTCGTGGTCGTCCCCTCCGTAGTAAGTCACGAATTCGGCTCCGGTGAACATGGGGTGGAACTGGTAGATGGCCCGGCTGTGGAGCGACTCGCGTTGGCGTGCCGGCTTGGCCATCGGGTTGATGGTGACTCCGCCGTAGATCCAACACGAGTTGTCCCGTTGGAACAGGTGGTTGGGCAGAGGCGGCAGCACGAAGTCGTCAGTCCGCAGCATGTCCCAAACCAGGCTGTTGGCCCGCAACGGTTGCAGATCGGCTTTGAGGACACCACCGACCAGGTGCTCCGCCAGCGTGGTCCCGTCGAGGTCTTCGAACAGGTGACGCACCGGCCCGATCAGTGAGTGCCCGAGTGTCTCCGGTGTGCACACCCGGTCGAGCACGAACGACCGGCCTTCCGGCAGCTCCAGGGTCTCGGCAAGGAGTTGGCCGTAATAGTGGACCCGGACCCCTTTGTCCCGAAGGGCTTGGGCGAAGGCGTCGTGCTCCTCCTTGGCCTTCGAGGCCCACATCACGTCATCGAAGAGCAGACCTCCGATGTTCTCCGGGGTGAGTCTCGAGAGCTCCAGTCCGGGTCGATGGATGATGGCCTGGTGCAGTTGGCCGATCTCGGAGAGGACAGAGAACGTCATGGCCGAGCTTCCGCTTCTCGATCCGATGGTGCGCGGACTATGGGGATCGAGGTGGGCTCGCCGGCATGTCCGTTGCCGCCGCCGGTCCCTCCGTTCAGAGGGGCCGTAGCATAGGGGCTGTCCGCCGGGTAGTCAATGGGAATGACCGGGGACTCGCCGTACTCATTGCGCTGGGCCTTCATCCAGATGTACACCGGCACGCCGAGGAAGAAGACGAAGATCCCGTAGTAGACGGCCTGGTAGCCGGTTCCGGCAAGCGCCCAGAAGCTGAAGGCCAGGGCCACCACCGTGACGGCGATGTCGCGGATGAAGTGGGGCCAGTTGACCGGCCGGCCCTTGACGATCAGCCAGTAGAGGTGGGCGGCCGACGAATACAGGTAGGGAATGACTGCGGTCAGCACACTCAAGAGCACGATGTCGGTGAAGACCGATTGGAACTTCCAGTAGCTGAAGGAGGTGAGCACCGATGCGAGGATCGCTGCAGTGACGATGCCGAAGACCGGGATCTCCCGATGGCTCAACTTGGCAAACTGCCTCGGAAAGAGGCGATCGTTGGCGGCCGCCATGGGCATCTCTGCGCAGATCAGGGTCCAACCATTGAGGCATCCGATGCCGGAAATGATGGCGACAACGGCCATGAGCTTACCGGCCCAGCTACCTCCGAAGATGGCGTCCGCCGAGGACGAGAACGGCGCCGTGTTCCCGAGGAGGGCCTGGTGGCTGACCGTCCCGAAGACGGTCAGCGTGCCGAGGATGTACACCAGCCCACACGCCAAGGTGCCGATGACGGTCGCCCTCGACACGTTCCGGTTGGGACTGCGCACC
>JADGOF010000138.1 GCA_017883105.1 Acidimicrobiales bacterium | reverse complement strand
CTCACTCAGCCGTCCACGGCTGCGGAGTCGGGAAAGGATGCCTTCGAATCGGTCGGTCAGGCTCTCGAACATGGGTTCCTCAGGCTACAGGACGGTCGGCGAGATCGTGTTGCGTCACGGGGTCGGAGCAAGTGCCGAGTTGCCATGCCGGTCGAGCGTCCGGGGCACCGGCTCGATTCTGCTCACTGCCGCAAGACTCTGCCGCACAACTTTGCCGCACAGCACTGCTCTTCGCCGGTCAGAACAGTGCGTCGACGAACGCGGCGGCGTCGAAGTCGATCAAGTCGTCGACCCCCTCGCCCAGACCCACCAGTTTCACCGGCAGGCCGAGTTCACGTTGGATGGCCACCACGATGCCGCCTTTGGCCGTGCCGTCGAGCTTGGTCAGGACCACCCCGGACACGTCGACGGCCTCTAAGAAGACCTTGGCCTGGGCCAGCCCGTTCTGTCCGGTAGTGGCATCGAGGACCAAGAGGACCTCCACCACCCGCCCTGGTGGACGGTCGGCGATGCGCCGGATCTTCTTCAGCTCCTCGATGAGGTTCACCTTGTTGTGGAGGCGCCCGGCTGTGTCGGCCAGCACCACATCGTGACCCTTGGACGCCGCCCGCTGCACTGCATCGAACACCACGGAACTGGGATCCCCGCCTTCGGACCCCCGCACGATGTCGGCGTCGGCCCGGGAGGCCCACATCGACAACTGCTCGCCGGCCGCAGCCCGGAAGGTGTCCCCGGCCGCCAGCATCACCTTGGTCCCCGACGCCGACAGCCGATTGGCCACCTTGCCCACGGTGGTGGTCTTGCCCACGCCGTTCACGCCGACGAACAGCCAGACGTCGACCGAGCGGCTGTCAGCCTGGTCGTGCCCTTCGGTCCCCGCTCCGGTCTCGCCGGCATGGTCGGCCGCCCGGACCGTCCCGGGAAGGGTCAACCCGGCATGGGCCGTCGAGAGCATGGCCACCAGATCGCCCTTCAGGGCATCCACCAAGACGTCGGGACCGGCGATCTCGCTGCTCTTGACCCGAGCACGCAGATCGGCGAGCAGGGCACCGGTGGCAGCCACCCCCACGTCGGCACGGATAAGGGCCTCTTCGAGGTCATCCCAGGTGGCTGCATCGATCTTGCCCTTGGACCGAACCGCACCGAGATAACCGGCCAACAGACCCCGGGCCTTACCCAACCGGCTCTGGTACGAGGCCGGCTCGCGGGCCGAGACCGGTTCCACCTCGGTCGGTTGCACCTCAGGCGGTGCGGCTTGTGGTGCGGTCCCCGGTGGCGCCTCTGTGGCGGCCTTGGTCGCTTCGGCGCCCCGGGACAATTCGATGTCGGTGGCCGCGTCACTGGCGACCTCACCCGTCGGGACGCGACCCTTGGTGCCGCGGCCGCGGAGGCGCATGACGACGGCGACCCCGCCACCCACCACCAGGACGGGCACAGCAACTGCCAGTCCGATCACCACATCGGAAGCCGCAGCCACCATCGGGGTGTCGATCACGCGTCCGTGCCCCGGCCGGGCTCGACATCCACCATGTGCTCACCGGACACCGGGGGCGAGGCGACCGACGCCCGTTCGGTGAGCGACGGGGTGCTACCGGCCGGTTCGCTGGTCACGACAGATCCGGCATCATCAGCCGACTCATCGGCACCGTCACCAGATGGTTCCTCGCCCGCCCCGTCCACCACGGTCGTATACCCACGATTGCGTGGCACCTTCTGACTGATCACCCTCGACGATCCCCCCGGAGCCATGGTCACCCCGTACAGTGCGTCGGCGGCTTCCATGGTCCGCTTCTGGTGGCTCACAATGATCAGCTGGGCCTCGGCGCGGAACTCGTGCACCAAGCCGAGGAATCGTTGGAGATTGACGTCGTCGAGGGCTGCCTCCACCTCGTCCATCAGGTAGAAGGGCGACGGCCTGCTCCGGAACACGGCGAATAGGAAGGCCATGGCCACCAACGAGCGCTCGCCACCGGACAGTAGGGACAACCGGCGGACGTTGCGACCGGCGGGGCGAACCTCGACTTCCACGCCGGTATCCAGCAGGTTTTCGGGGTCGGTCAGGGAGAGGCGACCGGTACCGCCCGGAAAGAGCGTTGTGACCAAGGTGGAGAAGTGCTCGTTCACGTCGGCGAAAGCCGCGTCGAACACGTGCATGATCTCTTCGTCGAGCGTGCGGATCACCTGGTGGAGCTCCCGGCGAGCCTTGCGGACGTCCTCCACCTGGGACTCGAGGAACTGGTGCCGCTCCAACAACTCGGACAGCTCCTCGAGGGCCAATGGGTTGACCGGCCCGAGGGTGGCGATCTCGGCGTCGAGCTGCTCGACCCGGGTGCCCGGATCGACCCCAACGGGCAGTTCCGGAGCCGGAGCTTCGAGTGCCTCCTCCGGCCTGCATGCCAACTCGCGACGCAGGGCCTCGACCACGGACTCGCGGCGGATGGTAGCCTCCACCAGGTCCAACTCGACCTTCTGCAGGCGACTCCGGGCAGCGGCTATCTCATGCTCACCGGCCGAGCGCTGGCGGCGCAGTTCCTCGAGGCGCGCCCCACCGACCCGCACGGCCTCCAGCTGACGTCGATGGTCCTCGCGCAGGGCGGTGAGGGCAGCATCCAACTGGACCTGCACCGAAGCGACCACTGCCGTCAGTCGTTCCACCGCGATGGCATCGGCCTCGAGTCGGCGGCGGCGCTCCGCTGCCTGCTGGCGCTCGTCCGCGTGCCCGGTCAGGCGCCGCTCGACCTCTTGCAGCCGCTCGCCCAGGACCCGACGGCGTTCGACCAGGCTGGCTGACCGCACTTCCAGATCGCCCCTCAGGGACGCAACCTCGGCGATCCGCTCATCGATCTGTCGCCGTTCATCGCGTGCCGCAGCCACCTGCTCGGCCGCTTGGGTGCGAGCCCGCTCGAGGCCGGGTAGCGCCTCTTCGACTTCCGCCACCCGGGCGGTGTCACGGGCGATGCGTTCAACCAGCTCGGCCCGGCTGCGGCGGATCTCCTCCAGCTCGGCGGCGAGGGGCGACCGGTCATTGGCCACCCGGTGACGCGCGGCCCGGGCCGTCTGGTGGGCGACCTCGTTCCGGTCGTCGGCACGGACCGCCTCCGCCGCGACCGCTCGTGAGGTCTCGACCTCGACATGTGCCGCGGTCCGTTCCTCCGCCGCACGGGACGCCTCGACCTCGGACACCTCGGCCCGGGACCGGGCCTCGTCAACCAGTGCCGCGGTGACCACGCCGCCGCCGGAACGGACCCGCCAGCCGGTGGAGGAAAAGCGATCGCCGTCGCGGGTGACCACCACCAGGTCCGGACGGGCCAAGGCCAGGTCGATTGCTTCGGACCACCCCTGCTGCGCACAGTAGGACCCGGCCAGCAGGGTGTCGAGCATGGCGTCGAGCCCCGGGAAGTCCCGCCCACCGGACCGCGGACGGACGTGACGGCGCACCGGCTCGGTTCCCGGTGGCGGCTCGGCGAACCGATCGCTCGGGGACGCCGAGCCGTAGGCCGACGCCGATCCCCTACCGGCCGTGTCGGCAAGAGCAAGTACCAGACCGTTGGCCCCGTCCTTGCGAAGCCTCGACAGAGCGGCACGGGCCGGCTCGCTACCGGAGACGACCACCGCGGCCAGGGATGCCCCGGCGGCCGCTTCGAAGGCATCCTCCCACCCGGAGTCCACTTCCACCAGATCGAGCAGAGTGCCCACCACGCCGTCGACTCCGGCCAACAGCTCGGCTCCGGCCGCCCCCCGCGCCTCGTCGAGGGCGCGTTCCAACGCATCGGCCCGGGCCACCGAACGGGCGAGCTCCTGCTCGGCCTGGCGCAGGGCTTCCTCGGCGGACTCCAACCTGCGGGTGGCCCGACCGTGGGCGGCCTCCGTCTCGGCCACCACCAACTGCAATTGGTGACGGGCCTGTTCCGTTTCGGCCAGGCGTTCGGCCAGTTCGAAGTCTTCGCCCTCGAGCAGGTCGGCCCTACGTTCGGTCGAGCCGAGTCGGACAGTGAGTTGGTCGAGTGACCGCCGGTCGCGCTCCAGGGCATGTTCGAGCGAGGACAGCTGGCCACGGGCCACGGTGACCGCCTCGTCAGCCTGGCGCAGGGCAGACCCGTCGCCCCACGCCTCGAGATGGGCCTCGAGCTCGGCGGCCGCAGCCGCCTCGACGGTGGCCAACTCGTCCTGTTCCGGGGCCAGCGCGGCCGCCTCGGTCTCGGTGACCTCCAACTCCCCGGCCAGATGGGCGCCTTCGGCCTCGAGGGTGGAGACCACGTCGGCATCGGCGGCGGCGTCGAGCGCCTGGGCCAGTGACCGCTGCCGCTCTCGGAGCACGCCTCCCAGACCCCGGGCCCGTTCGACCATGCCCTCGGCCCGGCCCAGGGAGGCGGCCAGGTCGGACTCCCGCTGGGCCGACAGCTCGTCGGCGGTCCGCTCGCTGTCGGCGTCAAGTTGGGTCAGCGAGCCCCGCAGCTCCTCCTCCGAGACCCGCAGCTCGGCGCGGAGCTTCGCCCCTTGTTCGTGCCGGGCGTCGAGAGCCTGGAGCTCGGATCCGGCCACATGCAGACGCACCGCCCGCAGCTCGTCGGCCAACCCGGTGTACGACCGGGCCGCGGCCGCCTGACGCTCGAGGGGACGGATCTGACGCTTGACCTCCCGGACCAGGTCGAAGAGACGCTCGAGATTCTCATCCGTCGAGGCCAGGCGGCGTTCGGAGCGTTCGCGGCGACGACGGAACTTAAGCACACCGGCCGCCTCCTCGATGATCGAGCGCCGGTCCTCAGGGCGCGCTTCCAACACCGCGTCGAGATTCCCCTGGCTGATGATCACGTGCTGTTGGCGGCCCACCCCGGTGTCGGACAGGAGCTCTTGGATGTCGAGCAGTCGACACGGTGCCCCGTTGATGGCGTACTCGCTGTCGCCCGAGCGGAACAGCGTCCGGGATATGGTGATCTCGGCCAGGTCGGTGGCCAGCTTGCCGGCGCTGTTGTCGATGGTAAGGGCCACTTCGGCCCGGCCCAGAGCAGGTCGGTTGGCCGTCCCCATGAAGATGACGTCCTCCATCTTCGCCGAACGCATGGTGCGGGGTCCCTGGGCGCCGAGGACCCAGGCCACTGCGTCCACCACGTTGGACTTCCCGCTCCCGTTGGGACCGACCACCACGGTGACCCCAGGCTCGAATTCGAGGACGGCCGGGTCAGCGAAGGACTTGAACCCTTTGAGTGTGAGCGACTTCAGGAACACCGGGCGCTTACCCTATCGGTACGGGTTGGAGCGCGCCGAAGGCCCAGCTCACACCTGGCAATGATCGCAGAAATAGGTCGAGCGCCCACCGGACTTGACCCGCACGATGACCGCACGGCAACGCCGGCAGGCCTGGCCCTCCCGGTCGTAGGCCTGGTGCTGGTCCTGGTAGTCGCCGACTTCGCCAAAGAGGTCCCGGTACTGCTCGTCGGCCAGCGAGGAGCCTCGCCGTTTGACCGCCTCGACCAGTGTCTCGACCATGGACCGGTAGAGCCGTCGGACCTCCTGGGACGAGAGGGAGTCCGAGAGCCGGTCGTAACGCAACCCGGCGGCGAACAGGATCTCGTCCGCGTACATGTTGCCAATGCCGGCCACGAACTCCTGATCCATCAGGAGGGCCTTCAACCCGGCCTTGTGCTGGGACAACAGGACCCAGAACTTCTCCCAGCTCATGACGTCCTCGAGGGGATCGAATCCCAGGTGGGCCAGTTCGGGCAGAGCCCGCTCTCCCTCCACCGGGGCGGCGGAGATGAACATCTCCCCGAAGGTCCGGGGGTCCACGAAGCGCAACTGTCCGCCCTGGGTGAAGGTGATCACTACGTGGGTGTGGGGGGCCTTCGGCTCCTTGGCGCTCTTGGCCCGCTGCAACTGACCGCTCATGCCCAGGTGGATCACCAGGGTCTGACCGTCGTCGAGGCCCATGAGTAGGTATTTTCCCGCCCTGTCGATGGACTTGATGGTGTGGCCCTCCAAGCGGGCGCGGAAATGCTTGGCGCTCGGGTGGCGCCGGACGGTCCGGCCGTTTCGTACCTCGACCGTCTTGATCTTTCGGCCCACGACCTCACCTTGGAGGTCGCGCCGAATAGTTTCAACTTCGGGAAGCTCAGGCATCTCCCCCGCCTCTCTCGACGTCCAACGATCCGCAGGCCACCTGGGCGGCGACCTGCTCGGCGTCCTTTTTGGATCGCCCCTCCCCCGTGCCGAGGCGCTGGCCAGCAACGTACACCGTGGCCAGGTACCTCCGAGCATGATCGGGCCCGAA
>JADGOF010000006.1 GCA_017883105.1 Acidimicrobiales bacterium | reverse complement strand
GGGAAGGCCGGTTCAGGGGGCCGTCACGGTGGCGGTCAACGGGAGGTCGGCGGAGGACTGGCCGACCGAGAAGGTGTAGACCCCGGGGACGACGGACCACGCCCCGTTGAGGAAAGCCCGGAAGGCTGTGGCCGGCACCGAGAGGGCGACCGTCCTAGTCTGACCGGGCTCGACGGCCACCGGGGAGAACGCCACCAGTTGAGCCGGCGGTTCGCCGGCTGCCGGAGGATCGGTGAGGTAGGCCTGCGGCACCACGGTCCCCGCTCTTGCCCCGGTGTTGGTCACGTCGACTGTGAGCATGTAGCCCTGCGCCGAGGCCCGGATGGCGAGCCGGCTCAGCGCGAACCGCGTGTAAGAGAGGCCGTAGCCGAACGGGAACAGGGGTTGGATGCCACCAGCATGGTCGAAGCGGTAGCCCACCTGCAGCCCCTCGGAGTAGTCCGAGACGAGGTTGACCCCCGGCCACTGCGCGGGTATCGCCACCGCGGACTGGGCATCGCTGACGGGAAAGGTGACCGGCAGGTGCCCGGCCGGGTCGACGTCCCCGAACAGGACGGCGGCGATGGCGGCTCCGTCCTGTTCCCCCGGGTACCACGCCTCGACCACACCGGCCACGCTGGAGGCCCAGGGCATGAGCACCGGTCCACCGGTGTTAAGGACGACGACGGTCCGGGGATTGGCCGCGGCCACCGCGGTGATCAAGGCATTCTCGTCGCCGGGCAGGCTGAGGGAGGGGCGGTCGAAGCTCTCCGCGTTGAAGTCCCCGGCGAACACCACCGCCACATCGGCCCGACGGGCCGCGGCCACCGCGTCGGCGATCGGGTCACTCACGTACTTCCAACCGAGGGTAAGTACACCAGGGGTGACCGTCGATTCCCCGCTCGGCGTCAGGGCATCGAACGGTTCCCAGTTCACCTGCATCCGGTAGGCCCGCCCGCCGGTGAGGGTGACGGTCTGGGACCACCTGCCGTGGGCATGACTGAGCATGTCGGACACGGCGGGCACCCCGTCGAGCAGCAGCGAAGCCCCTCCCGACCCCTGGAGTGAGAAGGTGTACAGCCCGGTCTTGGGCGGTGTCAGGGTCCCGTTCCACGCGGCTTTCACATCGGTCCAGCCGGCAGGGAGCACGATGCGCGAACGAGTGATGTTCGGACGGCTGACAGGCTGGCCGCTGCGGGTGAGCGAGAGGCCCTTGCGGGTCCGGTCAGGCGACGTCGAGGCCGTGGGGCCGATCAGCAGGTTGCCCAAAGGCGAACTGGGGCGGATGGTGGTGTCCACCGTGGGCTGGACGGTCTGGAGCGATGCCGATCTGGCGTCCGGATCGGTCTCGGTGAGGTTCAAAGTGAGGCCGTGCCCTGTGCCGGCCGCCGGCGTGAGGACGTCTGTCGGGATGGCCGGGAGTTCGCCGGTCGTGCTCCCGCCATCTGAGTAGGAGACCGAGGTGCGGACGCCGGCCCGCTGACGGATGGCGGCGAGAGGGCTGGACGTGAACGGCGGCGTCACCGCCGAGCTGCCGAATCCGGTGGTCACCGGAAGGGTGCTGGCGTCGGCACCGATGACGGCCACCGATTGGACGGCATGCAGCGGTAGCACGGCGCGGTCATCCTTGAGCAGCACGGCCGACCGTTCGGCGGCCCTCAGCGCGAAGGCGGCGTGGTCGGCAGAGGCGACCGGTGTTCCCGGCGCACCGACCGCCGACCGCCCGATCAACCCGTAGGAGAACATCGGGGTCAGCATCCGGGTCACCGCCCTGTCGACCGCGGTGACCGACAACAGCCCATCGTGGACGGAGGTTTCCAGCCGGTTGGCTATGGCCGGCTTCAGGAGGTCGGTGCCCGCGGTGACGGCGGCGGCCGGATCGTGGACCGCACCCAGGTCGGACCGGACGAAGCCGGTGAATCCCCACTGGTCGAGGAGAGCGAGCACCGCAGCGTCCTGGCACTGGTACGTGCCGTTCAGGCGCGGGTAGGCGCACATCACCGAAGCGACGTGGGCCTGGATGACTGCGGCTTGGAACGGGGGGAGGTAGAGCTCGTTGAGGGCGCGATCCGAGACGACGTCGTTGAGCGGGCCGCGGTCGGTTTCCTGGTTGTAGACGGCGAAATGCTTGGCCTGGGCCATCACCCCGGTGGACTGGATTCCCTCGATATTGGCGACACCCATGGCAGTCACCAGAAGCGGGTCCTCGCCGAAGCCCTCATAGGCCCGCCCGTTCTGTGGGATACGGAGGATGTTGAGGTTGGGGCCCTGGACGACGTCGATGCCCTGCCCGGCCGCCTCGGACCCCTGGACCTCGCCGTAGGCGCGGGCCACCGTCGGATCGAAGGTGGCGGCGATGCCGAGGGGGGCCGGAAGCTGGGTGACACCGGTGTCACCGAAGGCCAGGCCCTGGGGGCCGTCCTGGAGAGTGAGTGCGGGGATGCACAGCCGGGGGACTCCGGAGTTGATGTTCTCGTAGGTCCCGACGCGAGCCAGCACGATCTCCCCGAGCTTCTCACTCAGGTGCATCCGACCGACCACCAGCTGGGCGAGCGCAGCCGGGGACTCGTGGCGGTCCATGGCCCGGCGGAGCCACGGGCACTGGGAACGGATGTCGGCGCTGGTTGAAGCGGCCGGGGCCGTCGCCGCCTGGGCTCCTCCGACCAGGGTCGCCGTCGTGGCGTCTGCCAGTTGGTCGGGAACCGGACTGCGGGCCACCAGGAGGACGATCACTGCGAACGCCACTGCGGCAGCTGCCCAGAGCCATCCCCTGGTCCGGGTACGCATCTGCCGATGCGGCCTCGAGGGCTGGGGGTTGTTCGGGGTTTCGTCCACAGTCTCTGCCGGACAACATAGCGAGCGTCGGCCCGTCTGGACGGTCAATCCTGTCCGCCCCGGTGACCGGCACCAAAGGCAGTAGTTGACCAAATGGGTCATATTTGTGAAGCTTGGAGCGAAGCAGCATAGACACCGGAGGGCGAATGACGCCCGAGCGCCGGTTGAAGGAGGCCATTGCCATGCCCGATTGGGGCTTTGAAACTCGCCAGATCCATGCCGGAGCCGTGCCGGATCCCACCACTGGTGCTCGCGCCGTCCCGATCTACCAGACCACCAGTTACACGTTCCGCGACACGGCGCACGCCGCAGCGCTCTTCGGGCTCGAGGAGCTGGGGAATATCTACACCCGGATCATGAATCCCACCCAGGCGGTCTTCGAAGAGCGGGTTGCCGCGCTCGAGGGCGGTGTGGCGGCATTGGCCGTGGCCTCCGGTCAGGCGGCGGAGACGGTGGCGTTGTTGAACCTGGCCGAAAACGGCGGCCACGTGGTGTCGTCCGCCTCGCTCTACGGCGGTACCTACAATTTGCTCCACTACACCCTGCCCAAGCTCGGGGTGGAGGTCACCTTCGTGGACGACCCCGACGATCTCGACGCGTGGCGCGCCGCCATCCGGCCCAACACCAAGGCCTTCTACGCCGAGACGCTGGGCAACCCCAAAGGTGATGTCCTCGACTTCGAGGGCGTGTCGAACATCGCCCACGAGCACCGGATCCCGCTGGTGGTGGACAACACCTTGGCATCTCCGTACCTCGCCCAGCCCCTGCGCCACGGCGCCGACATCGTCGTGCACTCGGCGACCAAGTTCATCGGTGGTCACGGCACGTCGATCGGCGGGATCATCGTCGATGGCGGCACCTTCGACTACGAGGGCAGCGGTCGGTTCCCCGGGTTCACCGAGCCGGATCCCAGCTACCACGGACTGGTGTTCGGCCAGCTACCCGAAGCGCTCTTTCCGGCGCGTTTCGTCCTGAAGGCACGACTCCAGTTCCTGCGGGACATCGGGCCGGCCATCGCTCCTCTCAACTCGTTCCTCTTCCTGCAGGGTTTGGAGACGCTGAGCCTGCGGATGGAACGTCACGTGCAGAACGCCACGGCGGTGGCCACCTGGCTCGAGGCCCGGGACGAGGTGCAGTGGGTGACCTATCCCGGTCTGGCCTCCAGCCCCTGGCACGAGCGTCAACAGCGCTACCTGCCCAACGGCGGCGGTGCCATCCTGGCTTTCGGGATCGAGGGAGGGGCCGACGCCGGCCGGAGGTTCATCGAGGGGTTGGAGCTTTTCAGCCACCTGGCCAACGTCGGGGACGTGCGCAGTCTGGCCATCCACCCGGCGTCGACCACGCACTCGCAGTTGACCGAGGCCGAACAGGTGACCACCGGCGTGACTCCCGACCTGGTGCGGCTGTGCATCGGCCTCGAGTCGATCGAGGACATCCTGGCTGACCTCGAGGCTGGTTTCCGCACCACCAAGGGCACATGAGATCACCGCGGGCTCCGGGGGTGTGGCAACCCGGTGACGAACCCGGAGGGCGGAAGGTGGCCTCAGTGGTCACCGCCGACCGAGGAGGACTCAGCCTCGAGGGTGGCGGCTCACTGGCGGACGTCACGGTCGCCTATGAGACATGGGGCGTGCTGGATGAGACGCGGAGCAACGCCGTCCTGGTCCTCCACGCCCTGACGGGAGACTCCCACGCCGCAGGCCCGGCCGGCCCCGGTCACCAGGTGGCCGGCTGGTGGGACGGCCTCATCGGGTCCGGTGCGGCGATCGACACGGATCGGTACTTCGTCGTCTGCCCGAACGTGTTGGGCGGATGTCAGGGCACGACCGGACCGGCATCCCTTGCACCCGACGATGCGCCCTACGGCTCGCGATTTCCGGTAGTGACCATCCGTGATCAGGTGATGGTGGAGGTCGCGCTGGCCGATCATCTGGGCATCGGACAGTGGTATGCAGTGGTCGGGGGCTCGATGGGCGGGATGCGCGTCCTCGAGTGGTGTGCCGGCCACCCCGACCGGGTCCGCCGTGCGGTCGTCCTGGCGGTGGGGGCCGCGGCCACCGCCGACCAGATCGCCCTCTGTTCCCTGCAGATCCGCGCCATCAGGGCTGATTCGGCATTTGCCGGCGGCGACTACTACGGCACCGGAGCCGCCCCGGTGGAGGGACTGGCCCTCGCCCGTGGGATTGGCCAGGTGAGCTATCGGACCGGTCACGAGCTCGAACGCCGCTTCGGCCACAACCCCCAGGGTGCCGAGGATCCGCTGAAGGGTGGGCAGTTCGCCATCGAGTCGTATCTGCAGCATCACGGCGACAAGTTGACCCGGAGTTTCGACGCCAACTCCTACATCGTCCTCAGCGAGGCGATGAACCTTCACGACGTGGGACGGGGACGGGGTGGACCGGTCCGTGCGCTCGCCGGGGTGCGTGCCGAAGTGGCGGTGGCCGGCATCGGATCGGACCGGCTCTATCCCCTCCGTCTGCAGGAGGGTCTGGCCCGGATGCTGCCTGGCGACCGACCGCTTACGGTCATCGAATCCGAGTCGGGACACGACGGCTTCCTCCTGGAGATGGAGCAGGTGGGTGCATTTGTGGCGTCGGTCCTGACCTGACATCGCGCCACCGCCACCGCCACCGCCACCGCCACCGCCACCGCCACCGCCACCGCCACCGCCGGACCCGACCGGGGCCACGCCGTCCCGTTCACCACAGGTGGTGAGCACCCCGACGGTGAGGCTACGAGGCGGGGTCGGTGCCGCGTGTCGGCCGGAGGGCTTCGAAGAGCAGGTCGACGTTGGCATGGGAGTTCCGGAACAGCGGACCGGTAGTCAGCCCTCCGTCGACGCTGATCGCCTGTCCGTTTACGAAAGTGGAGCCGGAACTGGCCAACCACAGCACGGCCTCGGCAATGTCGATGGGTATCCCCGCCCGCCTGATGGGGGCGACGTCCGAGAGCGCCTGCTCGACGAAAGTCACCGTTCCGGTGGCGTCGTCACCGTCGAGTCCGGCGGCCCGTCCGAAGATGGGAGTGGCGATGTCCCCGGGGCAGATGGCGTTGACCCGGATGCCGTACTCACCCAATTCGTTGGCCGTGGTCTCGGTGAGGTGGATGATGGCGGCCTTGCAGGCGGACTAGTCGTGGCCGGCATAGTTGGCCTGGATCCCGGCCACGCTGCCGGTGTTGATGATGCTGCCGCTCCCGTTGGACACCATGGCCCGCGCCGCGGCCCTGATGCCGAGGAAGACACCTCGGAGGTGGATCGCAATCGTCCGGTCAACCGAGTCCATGTCCGCTTCGAGGATCGAGCCGGTGGTGCCGGGGTTGCCGGGGTTGTTGCACACGACGTCGAGGCCACCGAACTCTGAGGCCGAGAGCTCGAGCGCCGATTCGAGCGCACCCTCCACTGTCACGTCCACGTGCGCGTACCGGGCGGCGGTTCCGAGGTCCGTAGCCAGCGCCCGGCCACGGTCATCGTCGATGTCGCTGAGGACGACCGTGGCACCTTCGTCGACGAAGAGCCGGGCCATCGACGCACCGATGCCACTGGCGGCTCCGGTGACGACTGCTCTCGTACCGTCGATCCGACCCATGTCCCCACCTCTCGTCGCTGCTCCGGTGGTCAGTATCGCACCGCGGCACGGCTGTGATCGGTGGGGAATCCCTCTCCGGGGTCAGACCTGTCTCGATGGTGCCTCCGATGAGATCTGGGCCTCCGACGATGTGAATGCTCGTTACAGGGCTTGAGAAGTCATTGAGCCACCCCAATCGGTCGTCGGCAGACCCGGTCACTCAGCGGTAGGTCTGTCCCGCAATTAGTGACGATGGTCCCTGGCGGAATCAGCTGAGGTGGCGCAAGGTCTAGGCATCAGGACCAGGTAGTTGGGAGGAGTGGCCGGTGACCGTGGCACAGCGTGCGGAGGGGGTCCATCGCGATCGGCTGAGCGACGCCGACGCCATTCTCTGGGCACTTGACCGCGATCCCTTGCTTCGGTCGGCGATCACCATGGTGGTGGTGCTCGATCGGGAGCCCGTATTCGAAGATCTGGTCGACCGGCTGGGTGCGTTGTGCCGCCGGACCCACCACTTCCGATCCGTCGTGCAGCCATCCCGGAGGCCCTGGGAGCGACCTCGGTGGGAGGAGGACGCGCACTTCGATGTGGCCACCCATGTCGCGCATGTGCGCGCGGCGGGGCCGCGCGACCTCCGGGCCGTGCTCGACCTGGCCCAGGGCATGGCGATCAACGCCTTCGACCCGACCCGGCCCCTGTGGGAAGCCATGGCGGTCGATGACATGGTCGATGGCCAGGCCGCCCTCATCGTGAAGGTGCACCATGCGGTCATCGACGGGGTGGGGGGCCTGGAGGTGGCGGCCAGCATGCTCGACCGCGACCGGGCGGGGAACCCACTGCTGGGCGCGTCCGAACCTGTTGACGGGCACGGCCAGAGCGGGTGGGACGCCGCCTTCTCAGCCATCGGCGAGGTGATCGGTGCCCCCGGGCGCCTGACCTCCGCCACGTGGCGGGCTGCCACCCATCCGAATGATTCGGCGCGCCGATGGTTGGACACGCTCACCGGCGCCGGTCAGCTGGTCGCCCCCACGCCCCATCCCCTTTCCTCGGTGTTCGGGGAGCGGAGCCTGGGGCGACGGTTTGAAGTCGTTGAGTTGACGACTGATGCGCTCGATCGGGTCGGCGCCTTGGACGGCGTGACCCTCAACGATGTATTCGTTGCCGGACTCCTCCGGGGGCTGTCCCGCTACCACGGTCGACACGGCGCCCCCGTCGAACACCTGCGGGCCGTCATGCCGGTGAGCACCCGCCGTCCCACCGACCCCCTCGAGTCCAACCGGTTCGTGCCGGTCCGTCTGGTGCTTCCGGCCAATCTGACCGACGCCGAGTCCTATCTGCGTGTCGTGCCGGACATCCTCGGCAAGTGGAAGCACTCACCGGCACTGGGGGTAAGTGACCTGCTTACTGTTGCACTCGATCGCCTTCCCGCCCCGGTAACCGTGGGTGTGTTCGCCATGATGCTGAAAGGCGTGGATTTCGTAGCCACCGACATCCCAGGGCCACCAACCGACGCGTTCCTGGCTGGCGGCCGGGTGGAAGCCATCTATGCGTTCGCTCCTCCCTCGGGGGCCGCCATCAACGCCGCGTTGGTCACCATGGCCGGCCGACCGTGCATCGGCGTCAACATCGACAGCGGGGCCGTGTCGGATCCGTTGGTACTGACCGCGTGCCTGAGCCAGGGGATCAACGAGGTGGCTGAGGTCGCCCTGTCCACCTGCACTCGCAAGGAGAAGGGAGAGTGAGTCGCCCGAAGGCGCTGTCGCCGCTCGAGTCGGCGTTCCTGCACATCGAGAGCGATCGGACTCCCATGCACATCGGCAGTGTGGGCATCTTCGAAGGTGCACCGCTGCACGACGATCAAGGCCGCCTCCGACTCGAGGAGATCCGGCAGCGCATCAGGCATCGTCTCGAGCTGGTGCCCAAGCTACGACGCCGCGTGCAGACCTCGGTGCTTCCGGGCGCACCTCCGCTGTGGACCGACGATCCCCATTTCGATATCGCCCGCCACGTGGAGGTGATCGACCTGCCGTCGCCGGGGACCGACGAGCAGCTCTGGGACGTCTGCGCCGAGTTGTTCGCCCGGCGCCTCGATCGGAAGCGGCCCCTGTGGCACCTGAGTGTCGTAGATGGGCTGGCTGACGACCGGGTGGCCGTGGTCGATCGGATCCACCACTCTCTGGCCGACGGTCTGGCCGGTGTCGAGATGGCCATGGTGCTGTTCGACTTCGGGGGCCAGACGGATGACCTGACGACGCACGCTCCCGGCGCGACGGTCAGGCGATTCGACAACTCTGCCCCGATCTTGCCCGGAACATTCCAGGATCTGAGCCGATTGAGCGAGTTGGGGCAACGATGGGTCGGACGTGGTTGGGACGCGGCCTGCCATCCGATCGGAGCGGTACGCGACGTCACCCGACTGGGTGGAGCCATCACCGCCCTTGCCGGGACAGGGCTTCTCCGCCCATCCACCTCCTTGAACCGTCCGATCAGTACCGCCCGACGGGTGTTCGTTCTGCGCCAACCGCTCGACGCCCTGCATGAAGCCGCACATGCCTTGGGTGTGACCATGAACGATCTTGTCCTGACCGCTGTCGGAGGAGGAGTAACCCGGCTCCTCGAAGGCCGCGGAGAGCGCCTGCCGGCCGATGTCCAGGTGCTCGTCCCGGTGGGACTCGAACCCGGCGATCGTCACGCGCTGGGCAACCTGGTCTCAGCATGGTTCGTGCGGGTGCCGGTAGGGACCGCCAAACCGGTGGAGCGGCTGCACTCCGTATCGGAGTCATCGAGGCGTGCCCGCGCCCACCGTGAGGAGTTGATCGTCGAGACGGCGCTCGACCTGTTGGGACCTGCGCCTCAACCCATGATGGCCTGCATCGGGAGGCTCTCCAACCATCAGCCACTGTTCAATCTGGTCGTGACCAACGTGCCCGGCCCGTCCACCTGCCTGTACCTGCTCGGTGCCCGGATGCTGGAGGCCTACCCGTTCGTCCCCCTGGCCGGAAACCTCACGTTCGGTGTGGCTGCAATGTCCTACAACGGGGATCTCACCCTCGGGGTGTTGGCCAATCCGACGACGTGCCCCGATGTGGAGGTGTTCGTTCGAGGAGTCGAGGAGGATCTCGCATCCCTGTTGGAGGCCACTCCAGCTTGAGGCGGCATGTCCGCGGTGATCGAGAGGGCCTCATCCACATGGCGCCGTTGGCCTTGATCGCCCTCGGAGGGGGATCTGTCGGTGGCCAGGCCGGTGCTGTCCTGCAGCACCAAGGTTCGGGTCCGGGCTGGTGGAACGTGGCTTCGACCGGACCGTCGGACCTGAAGGGCATGACCTGATCTTCCGAGACCTTTCGGTTCGATGCTTCGAGCCGGTCGCACCCACTGTCGGCATCGCGGCCCGGATCTGGGGACGTCCGGGTCACTGCAGCGGCACAGCTCGGACGGGCACCGTCACCCGGGTAGGCCCTTTCTCGTCTGCGGCGGACTCGGTCCGTCCGTTGCGGACCAGTAGGTGCACGGGCGTGCTGCTGTTTCTGTAAAGCTCCCGCCTCGTCGCTGTTCGGGACGATGTGAAGCCGAGGTGCAACAATGGGCGATCCTTCCCGCCGAAGGTTGCCTACGAGAACAGGATGACCATGACGACCCCGAGCGATCTCGAGATTGCCCAAGCTGCCACGTTTGAGGATCTCGAAACCGTCGGTGGGCGTGCCGGGATCGACGTCAGCCTGCTCGAGCCGTACGGCGACCACGTGGCAAAGATCCGTCTCTCGGCCCTCGGGCGGCCCGAGGGAGGGAAGCGGGCGAAGTACGTGCTGGTGTCGGCGATCACCCCCACTCCACTGGGCGAAAGGAAGACCACGACGACGGTCGGACTGGGCCAGGCCTTTTCCCACCTGGGCAAGGCGGCCACGATTGCCATCCGCCAGCCCTCCCTCGGGCCGACATTCGGCATCAAGGGCGGGGCTGCCGGCGGTGGCTACAGCCAGGTCATCCCCATGGAGCGGCTCAACCTCCACCTGACCGGGGACTTCCATGCCGTCACCTCGGCGCACAACATGCTGGCAGCGCTGCTGGACAGCCATCTGTATCACGGCAACGAGGCCGCAATCGATCCCGCGACCATCCCCTGGCGACGGGTCCTCGACGTGAACGACCGATTCCTGCGCGACATCGTGATCGGCCTCGGTGGTCGCGAAGACGGCATCACCCGCCAGACGGGCTTCGACATCACTTCGGCCTCCGAGGTGATGGCCGTCCTCGCCCTCGCCTCGTCGATCGGGGATCTCCGTGCCCGGCTCGGCCGGATCGTCGTCGGCTACACCCGCGAAGGACTGGCGGTGACCGCAGAGGCGATCGGAGGAGCCGGAGCCATGGCGGCGATCCTCGCTGACGCGCTGAAGCCGAACCTCTTGCAGACCCTCGAACACACACCCGCGCTCATCCATGGCGGCCCCTTCGGCAACATTGCCCATGGCAACTCCTCGGTCATCGCCGATCTGGTCGGGATCGAGGGCACCGATGTGCTACTGACCGAACCCGGATTCGGGGCTGACATGGGAGCTGAGCGGTTCTGCAACATCAAGTGCCGGGCATCGGGCCTCACGCCGGACGCTGCCGTTCTGGTCGTCACGGTCCGGGCCCTCAAGTCACACAGCGGAGCCCATCGCATCGTCGCCGGCAAGCCGTTGCCTCGCGACCTGTTCGAGAACCGCCCGGACGAGGTCCGCCTCGGTGGCGCGAATCTGGTCAAACAGATCGAGAACCTCCATCGTCACGGCCTGCGCACGGTAGTCGCCATCAACGCGTTCCCCGAAGACCACCCCGACGAACACCGGGCGATCGAAGAGATCGCGGCGACCTATTGCTGTGTTGGCCGGGTGACCACCCACCACCGAGACGGCGGTGCGGGAGCAGTTGACCTTGCTGAAGCGGTGTGGGAAGCGGCCGAGAAAGGGTCCTCCTTCAAGTTCCTCTACGAACCGGCGCTCGGGCTCGAAGAGAAGATCGAGCGTATCGCCACCGAGATCTACGGCGCAGACGGCATTGATCTTTCCCCGGTTGCCCGAAGGCAGCTGGAGATCTACGAGGCCAATGGGTTCTCCCATCTCGGTGTCTGCATCGCCAAGACCCACCTCTCGATCACCTCGGACCCCACCCTGTTCGGTTCGCCGACCGGTTGGCGCCTACCCGTGCGCGAGATCCGGGCCTCGGTCGGCGCGGGATTCCTCTATGCCATCTGCGGCGAGATGCGGACCATGCCGGGACTCGGCGCCCACCCGGCTGCCCACCGGATCGACATCACCGCGACCGGCCAGATCACCGGCCTGTCGTGACCGATCAAGGGCCGGCTGAGCCCGGCCCTTGGACAAACCAATGAGCCCGGCATCGTTACCGTGCGAGGGCGGGTGGCTGCCGCAGGGCCGATCCGGTGACCAGCGGGGCGGGAGACGCCGCCCCGCCTCGTCTTGCCGCTGCGATTCAGCTGTTTGACTGGAGCAGCTCGATCCGCCTGGCGAGGTTCACTGCGTGATCGCCCAGTCGCTCGTAGAAGCGGGCCAACAGAGTCACCTGTGACGCGACCGGCGTCGGCATCGCCTCGGTGGCGATCTCACCCATCAGCCGATCATGGAGGATGTCGATCTCCACGTCGTCCTCGGCGAGGCCCTCCGACTGGCAACTCCTTTCGCCGTAGGCATCAGCCGCCGTGCGCCACATCTCAAGTGCCACTTCGGTCATGCGCTGCACGATGCCCCTGCTCAGCGGACTCATCTCCGCCCCGAGGCTGTCGACCGCGCGCTGGGCCACGTGTTCGGCCAGGTCGGCACTGCGTTCGAGCTCGGGCAGGATCAGCAACATGCCGACAAGCTGGCGCAGCTCCGGGCCACCCGGTGCAAGGTCGATCTGCTGCCACACCAGCATCTCCACCTCCGAGGTCAGATCGTCGACAGCCTGATCCCCCTCCACGACCTGACGAGCCAATTCTGTGTTGCCATCGAGAAGGGCGTGGGTGGCCTGTGCCAGGGCCTCGGACACCAAGGCGAACAGCTGGGTCACCTTCCGGTCGATCAGGCCTATCTCGTCAGATTGCTCCATACTCCTGCAGACCCTACCCACCGGATCACCAACTGTTCGCGTATCGATCACGTTCCGTTCACCTTGTGGACACGTTCCTGTCACGTCTGTCGAACACTCCGATCAAGCAGTTGCGGCGTGGAAATGTGCGGCGCACGATGTCATCAGAGAGTCGGCCATTGCCGGCGGACGAAGGTGTTTTTGATCCTCACTCCGTCGGAACCGCCCTGGACGAGGCTCCCACGGGGAGGTTCCACCGGAAACTGGTCGTGGTGTCCCAGGTCGGTTTCTTCACCGATGCCTACAACCTCTTCGTCATCTCGACGGTGGCCGTACTGGTCACCGCACGATCGCACCTGAGCAGCCGGATGCCCGGGCCCGGCACATCACGTCGCGCCCATCAGCAATCCTGAGACTCATCTGACCCGGGACACCGGCCTTCCCTTCGCCCCTGACGTGGATGGCGCCCGTGTGACCCTCGATGGACCCTGGCCCTGTCCGGCCAAAGCGCCATGGGCCCAAAACCCGATAGATTGGGTCAGGATTTGAGCCATCGGCTAGATGGCCGAGTGGGCGTAGATGGAAGGGTGAGACCATGCGGATCGCAGATGACATCACAGAACTGATTGGCAACACACCCCTCGTCCGCCTGCGGCGGGTGACCGAGGGTGCAGGGGCCGAGGTCACCGCCAAGCTCGAGTTCTTCAACCCTGCCGGAAGCGTCAAGGACCGGATCGCCGTGGCGATGATCGACGCCGCCGAGGAAGCCGGCCTCCTCACGCCCGACACGGTCATCGTCGAGCCGACGAGTGGCAACACAGGGATCGCTCTCGCCATGGTGTGCGCTGCACGCGGCTACCGCTGCATCTTCACCATGCCCGAGACGATGAGCAAGGAGCGGCGCATGTTGCTGCGGGGCTACGGCGCCGAGTTGGTGCTCACCCCGGGCCCCGAGGGCATGGCCGGCGCCATTGCCAGGGCAGAGGAGCTGGGGAAGGGCGACGGTGACTTCTTCATCCCTCAGCAGTTCGAGAATCCTGCCAACCCGGCGATCCACCGGAAGACCACCGCCGAGGAGATCTGGGCCGACACCGATGGCCGGGTGGACATCGTCGTGGCCGGGGTGGGAACCGGTGGAACGATCACCGGCGTCGGCCAGGTGCTCAAAGAGCGCAAGCCCTCCGTTCAGCTGGTGGCCGTGGAGCCCGCGGCGTCGGCGGTGCTGTCGGGCGGGGCCAAGGGGCCGCACCCGATCCAGGGGATCGGGGCCGGATTCGTGCCTGCCATTCTCGAGGTAGACTTGATCGACGAGGTCATCGCTGTCGAGAACGGGGACGCCTTCGACATGGCCCACCGCATGGCTCGAGAGGAGGGCCTGCTCGTCGGCATCTCGTCCGGAGCGGCGGTCTGGGCCGCCTTACAGGTGGCCCGCCGGCCAGCGAACGTCGGCAAGCTCATCGTCGTGGTGATCCCGTCGTTCGGTGAGCGGTACCTGAGCACGCAACTGTTCGAGGGTCTCGGCGACTGATCATGCTGGGGGTCCTGCGACGCGACATCGCCGCGGTCCGTGACAGGGATCCCGCGGCGCGCACCAACCTCGAGATCGGTTTGTGCTACCCGGGGCTCCACGCCGTGTGGGGCTACCGATTGAGTCACCGTCTGTGGGGCCGGGACCTCAAGCTCGCAGCGCGGTTAGTCTCCGCTTTCGTTCGAGTCGTCACCGGGGTCGACATCCACCCTGGTGCCACCATCGGCGCCGGGCTGTTCATCGACCACGCCACCGCCGTCGTGATTGGACAGACCGCGGAGGTCGGCGACGACGTGACGATCTACCAGGGGGTCACACTCGGAGGCACCAGCCTGCAACAGGTCAAGCGCCACCCCACTGTGGGAGACCGGGTGACCATCGGCGCCGGGGCGAAAGTGCTCGGTCCGGTCACCATTGGCCACGACAGCCGGATCGGGGCCAATGCCGTGGTCGTGCGCGACGTCCCTCCCAACTCCGTTGTGGTGGGCGTGCCGGGACAAGTCATCGCGCGTAGCCGGCCGCGCTCGAAGACGACGCCACCCGACCTTGACGACGCGATCTTGCCGGACCTTGTGGGCGTGAGCCTGGGCACCCTGCAGCGTCGCATCGAAGAACTCGAGCGGGAGGTAACCGGTCGCGTCAGCATCCCCGACATCCGGCCTTCGGAGACCGGCGTGTGGCGCGGCGAGGACTTCTCGATCTGACACCGGACCATTGCCGCTGAGCGCAGTCGCCCGGTGCCGGTGACACTCATTCTGTGGGTTGACGCTGGAAGCACTCATGCTGCCAGCGGTCACCTCGTTGCCGGGCGTTCGAGAGCCGCGATGGGACCTCGCGGTTGAGGGTTCTGTGTGCCGGCCACATTGTCGATCTCCAGCCGGAGCCGCGGGTCGCCGCTACCGACCTTACGGCCGGCGGCGTTTCGCGCGTTGTCGGGGCTCCATCCGTCCGATCAGCGTTGCCACCTGCCGGATCGCACTGTGGCTGATCGCGGCCGAACCTGTGGGGGCTGGACCGGGCCCTGTGAGGTCGCCCCCGCCCCCGGGGTCCCGGGCGACCGGCTGCGGGCGGGTCAGATCGCCCCGCTGCAACGACACATGTGCCACGATGCCCATCACCAGAGTTTGACATCCGCGGTGTCAGCTTCACCGCGGCGAGCAAGGGGGAAGAAACGCACATGGGACACATGAACCAGACACCTACGCGAAACCGGGCATCAGGAACGCGAAGGGTCCTCGCGGTGATGGGGATCTTTGCGGGGTCGATCACCGCGGTCGTCGGCGGGATGGCGCTTCCGGCGCACGCCGCTAGTCCCGGTGTGGGGACACCGGTCGTCGTCACGGTCGGTGACTCCTACATCTCGGGTGAGGCCGGCCGATGGGCCGGCAACTCCAACCAAGGTGAGTCCTACATCGATGCGCTCGGATCGACGGCGTACTACGACAACGCCACCAACTCGGCCGAGACAATCAATCGCTGTCACCGTTCAAAGTCAGATGAGGCGTACATCGGTGGCGGGGTCATCGGGCTCGATCTCGCATGTTCGGGTGCGAAGACCTCAACCTTCACTGATTCGAGTGGATACTTCAAGCCGGGCATTGACTTCTACAGCGACAGCTCCGGCCGGGAGGGCCAAGCGCTGATGTTGCAGCAGTACGCCGCGAGCCACAACGTCAAGATGGTCCAGCTGTCGATCGGCGGAAACAACTTCAACTTTGCCTCGATCATCCAGAGCTGCGTGGTTGATTTCTTGACGTCACCGTCGTGGTGGCCGAACTACTGCAACGACGATTCGTCGGTGGCCTCCAACTTCACATCGGCGAATGTGACGAACCAGACCAATGCCATCGCCGGAGCGATCCGCAACATCCGTACCGCCATGTCCAACGCCGGGTACACCGACTCGATGTACACCATCGTGACCCAGACCTACCCGTCGCCCGTTCCTAGCGGCTCGGGCTTCCGTTACAGCCAGTCGGGTTTCACCCGCCAGAGCACCGGTGGTTGCGGGTTCTGGAACGCCGACGCGGACTGGGCCAATAGCACGGCACTGGGGACGATCAACGGTTCGGTGAAGAACGCGGTGGCTGCGGTGGGCGCCACCAACGTCAAGGTGATGGATCTGGCCTCGGCGTTCAACGGCCGCCGGTTGTGTGAGAACACCGTCGGGCTTGTCGAGGAGAAGGGTCTGTCCAGCTGGAAGAGTGCCGGCGCTGTGGACCAGACCGAGTGGATCAACCAGATCCGTACGGTCTCCACCATCGGCAGTGACTACTACATCCAGGAGTCGCTGCACCCGAACTACTGGGGCCAGCTGGCGCTGCGCGACTGCGTTCGCCAGGCGTACAACGCCGGCAGCCCCAAGGGAGGCACCTGCAACATCTCGGCTACCGGACTGAACAGCCTGGGCGAGCCTCAGATGCTGCTTCACTGATCGATAGCAACCTCTGAGGAGACCGGCTGCCGTGACACCGGCAGCCGGTCTCACATTCCCAGGGTGTGAGTCGGCAACGGCGATGACGGCTGAGGCGGGAAAGCAGCCGGTCGGGCCGATGGGATCGAGCACGGCTGGGCAAGGACCGGCGGCCCCCCGGCGAGATGCCCGGCCAGTGCTTCACACGCCACTGTCACGGAGAGTCTCTCAGTTTCTTGAAGGTGATCGACCGTGAGATTGCCCAGGGTAAGTCCATCCGCATCGTCTTGGGCAACCATGCGACCCGCAAGCACGAGAACGTGGCCACGTGGCTGGATAAGCACAAGCGATTCCACATGCACTTCACGCCCACAAGCTCCTCGTGGTTGAACCTGGTCGAGCGGTGGTTCGGACCTCGTGACGCCGATGACCTGTTCGAGCAGCTCCGGGCTGCCGTTCCCGATGTATGCCAAGTGCTCAGCTGACGCGCCAGAGGCACAAGGTTCCCCGATACCGAGGTCAGGTGTCGTTGTTCACCGAATCAGGTTTCGCTTCCGCCTCGGAGTCGTGAGCCGCATCGTGACCGCCGTCTACAGCCGGATGGTCCATTTGGCGGAGTGCCCGGTCGCCCAGATCGCTGTAGAACTGCCGATGAAAGTCAGCGAGTTGTTGTGCCTGCTCTCGGGTTGTCAGCACCGGACTATCGACGACGGCGCCGACACGAACGTCGTTCCCCGGACAATTCGGGCACACGACGTCCCATTCCGTTGCACTTATCCTGCGCGCCCGTGCCTCATGTTCGGCCATCACCTCACCGTAAAGGTCTCACTTTGACGCAGCGTCAATTCAACGTGACAACAGAATGAACTTCGCGTGAGTCGTTCATGTCCTGTAACCGCCTTGGTCGCTCTGAGTTGGTCTATGGTCTCTTCTCCGCCCATCCTTTCCGGGGCTGCGCCCCTGATGGTGGATGTCCGTCAAACCGGTGGAAGCCTATGGTGTGACCTGCCCGGCGTCGAACGAGTCATCCATGAGGACCGGGAGGCCTTGTTCGTTGATGGTTGTTTCATCAACTGCTCGAATCAGGGGGCGCTGCCTACGTCTGATCGTGTAGAGCCGGGAAACGGCTACGCCACAGCTGACTCGACGATTGTCCGTGGGCGAATCAATCAGGCCGTCCAGAGGGTGAAGAGCATTTACGTCGATATTCAGGGTGTTGCCGGAATGGAGCTCTCCGATCCGATGGCGCAGCTCATGGCCGAGGACCCGGTGGTTGAGATCGAGACCCAAATTGCGAACCCCCGCCGGCGTTCAAGTCGGCGGGGGTTCGCTAATGATCGATTTGGTGGAAGTGATGGGACTACGTTCGAACCCCGATCGAAGCGCGATCGGTGTAGGTGTCCATTTCGGGCAGCGTGAGGCGGCAGCACAAGGACTGCGCGCTGTCGAATCCGCGATTCCCCCCTTGACATCTCTGGAGTGCGTAGTATCTTGAGATGAAGATAATGGGCCTCAAGAGAAGGGGCCCTCAAGAGAGAGGTGGACCAATGGCTCAGGCAACACTGCTGGTGAGGCACGAAGTCGAGGACTACGCCGCGTGGCGCTCGGTGTACGAGAGCGTGGACGGGCTGCGCAAGGAGCACGGCTGCACCGATGCCGAGGTGCTGGTCGACCCGGCCGACAAGCAGGACGTGTACGTCCTGCACCGGTTCCCCACCCTGGAGAAGGCCCAGACCTATGCCGGCAGCAACGAGTTGCGTGAGGCCATGGGCCGTGCCGGGGTGAAGAGTGCACCCCGGATCGAGATCGCCGTGGAGGCCTGAGCTGAGCCCGTCTCCGTCAAGCAGCCGAGGTGGCGCCCGCAAGGGTGCTGCCTCGGCTCACCCGCCCGAGGTAGCGGCATTCGAGAAGGAGTTCCCCGGTGCGTCCTGGCTGTCTGCCCAGGTCTTCCGGGAACTCGAAGTGGTCGGCAGCCTGGCGGAGGCGCTGGTCGCGTCGGTGGCACGTCGTCACGGCCTCTCGCATGCAGCGCTCAACGCCCTGGCCGTCATCGAGGGGAGCGGGGCCCCAATGGCCGCAGGCGCCGTCGGCGCCACTATGCACATCACCAGTGGAACCATGACCAGCGTGCTCGACACCCTGGAGCGTAACGGGTACATCGAGCGCCTCACAGATCCTGACGACCGCCGCCGAGTCCTCGTCGAGGTGACCCCCGAAGCCCAGGCAGTGCTCGATCGGCTGCTCCCCGAGGTAGCCCAGACCACGACCACGGTGATGGCCGAACTCGACGACAAGGAGCTCAACAACTTCCTCGGCACCCTGGCTCGTGTCCGCGACGCGATCGCCGCCGTACCGGAGGATCTGGGTCCCCCGGCTCCTCGTCGGACGCCACGCAACCTGAAACGTTCATGAAAGGACTACTGATGAGCAGCACGTTGACACCCGACCACATCATGGAGGTCGGGATGGGTTTCTTTGCCTCCAAGACCTTGCTCTCGGCCATCGAACTCGAGCTCTTCACCGTGCTCGGTGACGCGTCGCTGACCGCGTCGGAGGTATCCGCCAAGCTCGATCTGCACGAACGCAGCCATCTCGACTTTCTCGATGCCTTGACCTCACTCGGCTTCCTCGACCGAGAAGGGCTCGGGCATGAGGCTCGCTACCGCAATACCACCGAGACCGCCACGTTCCTCAACAAACAGAGCCCGGCCTACCTCGGCGGCATGCTCGAGATGGCCAACTCACGGCTCTACGGCTTCTGGAGCAACCTGACCGAAGGCCTGCAGACGGGACGCCCCCAGAACGAAGCGAAGACGGGTGACGACTTCTTCGCATCGCTCTATGGCGACGAGATCCGACTGGCCGAGTTCCTCCGTGCCATGCAAGGACTGCAGGCCGGTAACCATCACGCGCTTCTCGAGAAGGTCGACTTGTCGCAGGCCAGGACATTCTGTGACGTGGGCGGCGCGAACGGTGCCCTCAGCGTTCTCGTGGCCCAGCGATACCCGAACATCACCGCCACCACCTTCGACCTGGCCCCAGTGGCTCCGTTCGCGACCGAGCACGTGGAGGACGCAGGAGTGGCCGACCGTGTGCGTGTGGTCAGCGGCGACTTCTTCACTGGCGCGTGGCCGCGGGCAGACGTCATCGTCCTCGGCAATGTGCTCCACGACTGGGACGAAGACCACAAACTGGCGTTGATTGCCTCTGCTCATGCCGCACTCAACGACGGGGGGCGGTTCATCGCAATCGAGAACATCATCGACGACGATCGCCGGCAGAACACCTTCGGGTTGTTGATGTCACTCAACATGTTGATCGAGCTGGAAGGTGGCTTTGACTACACAGGGGCTCAGTTCGACACGTGGTGCACAAGGGCGGGCTTCGCCCGGACGGAAGTTGTGCCGTTGGCCGGGCCGGGCAGCGCCGCCATCGCATACAAGTAGGTGCTTGGAGTTGCCTCGGTGCCGTGCACCGGCCAGTGAAGCACCCGATCGGCAAAGCCGGCTACATCGTCCCCTGGATTCCCCCGCGTGGCCGTCACCCCACCCGATATCGCTTATGCGCAAAGTGAATTGGCGTCAAACCTCGTGCATCGCCCCGTCTTGTGAATCGGGTCACCGAGGTACCGGTCAGGGGCACCCTGCTGTTCGTGTCGGTTCGCTCAGGCACATGACGAGTCGCTGCCACTGTGGACGAATCGGCCGTTCTAGGGGTTCGAACATCACCATTTGCCTTGGTCGGCGAACGGAAGTCAGAATCCAATCCTCATCAGGTCGAATGTTGTGACGTTGACAACGAGTGGAGATGATGGTGCGAGTGGACCTTAGGGGACACAATAGGAACCGGAGTCCATCTGTCTCCGGTCCGACCATCAGGCTCGGGTGATGCGCCAAGTTCTGCCATCGGAACCAGCCGACATTCGGTGAGACCTTCCCCGTGGGATGGCAAGGGCGTTCCCGAATGTCGCTACCGTTCCAACCAAGTCGCAGCGAGTCCTATCTTCCCAGGTCATTGGCGGTGAGTACCAAGATGGCTGGGACGTGGCCTATCGGCTTGCGACGCAGAAGGACGAAATTATTGGGTCAATTGTTGGGCAGAAAGCGGCACATGGTCGCCGTGATCCAGATAACGCGACAACACGTGTGAAAGCGTCCCCCAACGGCACGTAGGGGGCACCCAATCAACGACGGTGTCTGTGAGCTAGCCTAGTAAGGATGCGGGATCAGCTTGGGCAGATTGCCGATTCGTTTGGTGTCAGAACACCTCTGCTGCGTACACGGAATCACCTGGTCGATCTGCTGACCGGGAATCACGAAAGTGCTGGTGTTCGGCAGAATCGCAGAGATGACTTCCATCTGAAACTGCTCCTCCGGTTCGGTCTGCGGCCCACGTCCAGCTATCTAGACGTGGGGGCGAACCAAGGTCACTTTCTCCAGGGCATTTCATCGCTCGCCCCTCTGGGCCATCACGTC
Source organism: Acidimicrobiales bacterium (assembly GCA_017883105.1). Classification (GTDB taxonomy): domain Bacteria; phylum Actinomycetota; class Acidimicrobiia; order Acidimicrobiales; family RAAP-2; genus Bog-756. Next base: position 1,190 of record JADGOF010000006.1, on the reverse strand, counting down.
GCCTATGAGCCCCTGCCGCACCTTTGCGTCAAGCTGGCTCAGCGATTCCCTGCGGTAGAGATTCGCCAAGCGGCACTGTCGGATCGAGACGGCGAGTTTCCGTTTACCCATGTACTGGGAGCGGGTAATCAGGGCTACAGCAACCTCGTCGATGGCGGACTGAAGGTACCCGCATACCCAGCCGAACTGGAAACCAAGACCATCATGGTGCGGACTGAGCGTCTCGACGACCATCTGCCTGATGGCTGGCTACCCCAGTTCATCAAGATTGATGTGGAGGGGGCCGAACGCCTCGTGTTTAGAGGCGCAATGGACACCCTCCGGCGGGCAAAGCCAGTCATAGCGTTCGAGCATCTGTGGGACCCGGAGGGCTCCGAGGAGATTTACGGCCTCATCTCCGACGACGTGGGCCTGAGAATCTTCGACATGGATGGCAATGGACCCCTTGACCGTTCTCAGTTCTTCGACGGGCTTGCTACTCGTTGGAATTGGGTCGCCCACGAATAGCTCTGGGGTATCCCTGATCGATGCCGGGAGCGGGGCGGTTATCGACCGTGGCTAACCGGCACATACGGGGCACGTCTGTCGAACAGGGATTGCGGGCGGCCGATCGGCAATACTGATCGAATGATCTTCCGGCATACCCTGCGCTTCGCTGGTCCATTCTTGGGAGTTGCTGCGCTGCTCTCCTCCTGTAGCTCATCGACACCGTCGGCAGCGCAGCAGACCTCTTTGAATCGGCCTGAGTTTTCCGGAGACTCGTTGGTTTGGTTCTTGTGGATCGTGGGTTGCCAGTTGATCCCGCAGTCCGCCATGGCACCCGACATCGCGTTGGTCAGGCCGCTGCGATCAGCCAGCTCGGACAGCAGTGCGGTGCCGGCATGGGACACCAGATTCTTCCCGTCGGTGGTCACCCTCATCGATTGGGTGGCGGCGACTATCGTGCACCTTCAAGGAGCCCTCCTGGATCTGCGAGATGTGTTGTGTTGAGACTCACATTTTCGCAGGACAGGGGGGCTTTTACGCGGACGCGCGCACCGTCTGATCAGGGGCTGGACGAATTATCGAGGTTAAAGCGGTGCTCAGTGAAGAACTTGACTTTCTCACCTACGCGGCGACGTCTTCCCAGGCCAGGCGGAGGATGGTGATTTCTTGTGGGGTGGGCGGCTGGGGATCTTCGTGGCGATATT
>JADGOF010000005.1 GCA_017883105.1 Acidimicrobiales bacterium | reverse complement strand
TGTTCTGGACGGAGGTAGGGTGCCCGCAATGGCTACCATCACCTTTTTGCACGCCCATCCTGACGATGAGGCCATCGCCACCGGCGGCACCATGGCGGCCCTGTCCGACGCCGGCCACCGGGTCGTGTTGGTGACGGCTACCCGGGGGGAGCTGGGCGAGATCCCCGACGGCATGCTGGTTGCCGGCGAATCGCTGGCCGAACGCCGCATGGACGAACTGGCTGAGTCTTGTCGGGTCCTGGGTGTCGAGCGTCAGGTCTACCTCGACTACCTCGACTCGGGCATGGCCGGCGAAGACACCAACGACCGACCGGGCTGCTTCGCGGCCGCCGACGTGGATGAGGCCGCAGAGACCCTGGCCGGTATCCTCGACGGAGAGGGAGCCGACGTGCTGGTGACCTACGACGAGCACGGAGGGTACGGACATCCCGACCACATCCAGGTGCACCGGGTGGGTATGCGCGCCGCCGAGCTGGCAGGCACGCCGGTCGTGTACATGACCACTATGGACCGTGACTTCCTGAAGGACCTGATGAGCGATGCGGAAAACACGACGTGGGCCCCTCCGCCAGAGGAAACCGAAGGGATGGACACCATGGGGGAGCCGGCCACCCGGATTACCACAGAGGTCGATGTCACCGGATGGATCGAACGCAAGCGCCAGTCGATGCGGGCCCATGCCAGTCAGATCGGCGAGACGAGCTTCTTCCTCTCCATGCCCGACGACGTGTTCGCAAGGGTGTGGGGCCAGGAGTGGTACATCCGGGTGCGTCCGGAGATGACGCCTCCGGGCACCGGCGGACGGGAGAAGGAACTGTTGAGGGAGCCGCATCCGACGGGCGGAGGCTCCTCGGGTGCCACGCTGGCGGAAAGCTCACCGTCATGAGCGTCACCCATCGGGTACTGCGGGTGCAGGGCGGACGACTGGTCGTCGGTGACCGTCGGCTCGAACTCGAGGCCGAGCTCGACTCGGCGGCCGGCGACGGTTTCGCCCTGGTCAACTCGTTTACGGTCGACGACAACGTGTACCTGGTTCTCCGGCACTCCGACTGACACGGTGTGGAACTTCGGCACGCCCTTCGGTGACCGACAGCGGCCACAAAGGCGTCAGGACTCGGTAAAGGCCTGGATAGACACCACCCGGTTCCTGCCCGACTCCTTGGCCCGGTAGAGCGCCTGGTCGGCCCGTTCGATGAACGCGTTGGTGTCCTCCATGCCGTCCCAGCTGGTGAGACCGGCCGACAGGGTGACCCCGAAATCGGAGCTGGCGTCACGCCCACCGGAACGGAGCGTGTCGAGGAGATAGTGACCGCCCGCCAGGTCGGTGTCGGGCATGACCAGGCAGAATTCCTCGCCCCCGTACCGTGCGACCAGGTCCTGGCCCCGGATATTCGACACCATCACGGCAGCGATCGAGCGCAGCACGCCGTCTCCGGCTACGTGGCCGTAGCGGTCGTTGTACTCCTTGAAGTGGTCGAGGTCGATCATGGCAACGCTCAACGGCGTCTCGGAACGGAGAGCATGGGCCATCTCGATCTCTATCCGCTCGAACAGGCGGTGCCGATTGGCCAGCCCGGTGAGGGGGTCGGTACGGCTTTCCACCGGCAACCCGCTGACGAAGTTGGCCCGACTGGTGACCCGGAAGAATGCCGAGGACAACAGCTTTGCGGCCTCGATCGATCGTTGGTCGACCTGTCCGTCCGAGGCGCTGCGCTCGATGACCATTACCAGCTCCCCATCCACCGAGTACCCGACGGGCAGGACGCAGTAGCGGTGATCGAGCGCCACCGAGTTCGTCCGGAGTACGTCTTCCAGCACGGGCAGTTGGGCCAGATCGGACACGTCACATTGCTGATCGTTCCAGGTGGCGACAGTGGCGAATCGATCCAGCGTCCGGTTCCGGACGAAGACGGCCACCCGCTCGGCCGGCATGACCTCTGTGACCAGGGGCAGTCGGCGGCTGAAGATGTTCTGGACGGCATCCCCGGAGGCGGAGGCCTCCGTGAATCCGAGATCGTCAAAGGTCGTGTCGAGATTGTCGAAGGCCTGGTGGAAGTTGACTTGTCCGTTGAGCGATCCGATGGTCCGGGCGCAAATCAGCGTGATCACGGCAACGGTGGATGCGTAGACCACCACCGCCGTGGTGAGATCGGCACCTCGGAGACCCTGGGTCCAACTGATGAGGGTCATCCACGCGATGACATAGAGGCCGACCACGATCTGCATGCGACGATCGCCGACGATGCACACGAAGGCGACACCGACCAGCATCGCAGGAAGGTACAGACCGAACGTGTTGGCGGAGGCCAATTCGATGAATCCCAGGGCGCTGAGGGCCAGACACACGATGATGAACCAGACATTGGCCTGCGTACCGCTCCCGGACTTGCCTTTGGTGATGGCCACGAAGAGGGCGAGGTAGACCACGGAAATGAAGATGCAGGCCACCGCGGCCGCCAGGTAGCCCCACCGGACGGGGCGATGGTCGACCAGGGTCACCGTGACCAGGGTGGGGATGACAATCGATTCGGCAATGAGTCCGCAGATCACCCCGTCGCGAAGCTGTCGCTGAGTCGGGTGCGCCAGATCAAACTTCACCCTGTAGGTATCGGCGTCGGCCAGGATCTTCTTTACCGGTCATTTGCAGGAGAGAAAGGCCAGGTCAACGTCATTGTGGGGTCCCCTGTTGGGAGAGATCAGGTGGTGGTCGACGGCGCGGGCATCGGCTCCGCGACGAGCGACCGCCGGGGCAGCATGCCCGTGAAGAAGAGTCCGATCACCGTCAGCAACGCGACCAACCACAGCGCGCTCCGCAGCCCGATCAACCGGGCCTTGGCGTTCTCCGCCACGATGGCATCCTGCTCGGAGGTTGGCAGATCGGTCTTGGCCAATCCTGTCCGGAGGTCGGCATCGGAGATGAAGGGGACGCCGCTGTCCAGCTGCACGGTGGCCTGGGCCGTGACCGATGCAGGAACGGCGGGGTTGTCGGTGATCCCCTGGATGAAGGTGGCGGTGAGGCTCCCGATGAGCACGGCACCCACCAGCGCGGTGCCGAGCGACGCGCCGAAGTTGGTGAAAGTGTTCTGGAGCCCACCCACCTCGGCACTCCGGTCGTCGGGCACGGCCGACACGGTGATGGCGCCCAGCTGCGATGCCAGCGCGCCGATACCCAGTCCGACCAGGGCCATGGGGATGAGGACAATGCCGGCGTTGGCCCCCGGGTCGAGGCCGCCCAGGAGTACCACGGTCCCGGCCAGCATGAGCAGCATCCCACTCGGACCACAAGGCGCGGCGATGCCCGGGGCGCCAGTTTCGGGATGGCCAACGCGGCGATGAGCAGGGCGGCGGAGAGCGGAAGGAGTCGGATTCCGGTCTGCAGGGCACTCAACTCGAGGACCACCGACAAGAAGAGCGGGATGGTGAAGAAGATCCCCGACTGCACGAGGAACTGGAAGAAGAACATGACCAGCCCACCGGTCATCTGCACGCTCTTGAACATGGACAGTCGGAACAGCGGTTCCTTGTCCAGCCGTTCCAGACGGCCTTCCCACATGAGAAGCGCCCCGATCACCAGCAGGCCGCCCAGGATCAGCCACACCACGGGGGACAGACCGAGGACCAGGGGAGCGCTGGGCTTGGGTCGGACCCAGCCCCACACGCTCGAGCGCAGCACGCCGAACACGGTCAGGGTGAGACCGACGATGGAAAGGAGAGCGCCCACGAAGTCGAAGGAGACCCTCGATTCGGGAGTGGTGTCCCTGATCTTCCGGAGAGACAGCAGGATGACCGCCACGATCACGACTTCACCGGCGAAGACCCAGCGCCACGAGGCGAACGTGGTCACCGCCCCACCGACCAGCGGTCCCGCGGCGACGGCGATGGCGCCGGCGGCGGCGATGAGGCCGTAGGCGGCTGATCGGCGCTCTTTGGGGAAGTTGCCTGCCACCAGGGCGACGATGGCCGGCATGATCAGCGCGGCTCCGAGCCCCTCCAGTCCCGACCACCCGATGATCAGCACGGTCAGATTCGGGGACAGGGCGGTGATGAGTGAACCGCTGCCGTAGATGACCAGTCCGATGGCGAAGGCCCGTCGCCGCCCGATGAGGGCACCGATCTTGCCACCGGTGATCATGAATGCCGCCATCACCAAGGTGTAGAGCGTGATGGCCGTCTGGATGCCGGTGACCGTGGTCCCGAGATCGTTGGCCACCGACCGGATCGAGACGTTCATCACCGACGTGTCCAGGGTCATGAGGAACTGACCGGCGGCAAGGATCACCAGGACGGACGAGGCGGCGCGGGTCGCCGGTCCGCCCTCGGCGCCAACGGTGGTGACGGTGCCGTTGTCGCTCATCGGTTCTTCGGTTCGGAGCTCGGGGACCTTCTGAGTCGAGGCCCCGGACCACGTGGGGGACCGGCCTCCGGACCGGTCAGTGGAGCGGCTGAAGGGGATCGAACCCTCGTCATCAGTTTGGAAAACTGAGGCTCTACCATTGAGCTACAGCCGCCGGTGATGGTGACAACCGTGTGGTCGCCCCCACCGGGGAGGAGCCATAGGTTATCCGGCCCGTCCTGGTCCATTCGACCAGAGGGGTCCCCATCCTTATCACCACCTGTCGCACTCGCTTTTCCGGGTCATCAGGCGCAGGCCCGTTCACTCGCCGGATCCGGGTGTACCCGGCCAGAGCGGTCGGTCCACGGTGAACCCGACCGGCGATCCCCACTGGTTCCGGTACGAGACCTCGTGCACCGGTCGGCGTGGGGCGACCCCCCATCGGCCGGTGGGGTAGCCGAAGCTCACACAACAGGCCATCACCCAGTGCTCATCTGTCGGAACTCCCAGGATCTCGAATACCTCGTCAGGATGGAAGTAGCCGAGCACCACGGTCAAGGAGCTCCCGACCCCCTGTGCGCGAGCCGCGAGCTGCGCGCTCCACACGGCGGGAAAGATGGATCCACCGGTCGGATCGGCCTGGACGAAGCCGAAGAGGTACAAGGGCACTGTGTCGAAATGGTCGGCCAGCCACTGGGCCGAGCGCTGGACCTTCAGCATGGACACGCTCTCTTCCAAGTCCGGCCGTGCGCGGGCGGCGGAGAGGCGGTCGGCGTAAACGGTCTGCCACAGCTGTTCGATCGAGTGCTGATAGACAGGGGCGATCCGGCCGATCACTTCCCGGTCGTCAACGAGGAGGAACCGCCAGTTCTGTGCGTTTCCCCCGGTAGGGGCCCGGATGGCGGCATCGAGGATCTTGGCCTGGACCTCCATCGGTACCGGGTCGGACGTGACCCGCCGCATGGCCCGGGTCGTATAGAGCGCCTCTTCGATGTCCACGGTCTCCTCCCCCCTCCTGCCTGCCCGTTCGGGTTGCCGGTCCGACAACCCGATGTCACCGTATCGCCCGCGGACACGGGCGGTTCCCTTCGCGGAATGGCGCTGCATGGATCGGCGCGCCTGGCCGGAGGGTGAGTACGGAGGTGCTATGACCAGATCCATGATGTCGATCCACGGTCCAGCCGTCGATGCGGTGAGGCGACCAACGACCGGGCAACCCGCCTCCAGGGGGCAGACGTGATGGAGCTGGTCACCGGAGCTATCGCGTCAGGCGGTGGCTGCGTGGCCCACGCGCCCGATGGACGGGTGGTGTTCGTGCGGCACGCCCTTCCGGGCGAACGGGTGGTGGCCGACGTCACCGCGGAGACCGCCTCGTTCCTTCGGGCCGACGCCGTGGAGATCCTCGAGGCATCGCCGGACCGGGTCGAGCCGCGTTGCCCCCATGCAGGACCGGGTCGGTGCGGGGGGTGCGACTGGCAACACGTCTCCCTCCCCGGCCAACGAAGGCTGAAGCAGGCCCTGGTCGCCGAGCAACTGCGTCGGTTGGCCGGCATCGACCGGGAGGTGGAGATCGAGGAGGTCGCCGGTGCGCCCGACGGGCTCGGCTGGCGGACCAGGGTGAAGTTCGCCGTCGACCGTTCGGGAGGTGTCGGTCTCCACCGGCACCGGTCCCGTGATATCGAACCGGTCAGGGCCTGCCCAATTGCCACCCCGGAGGTCAATCGGGTCGACGTGGGCTCGGTGCTGTGGCGGGGGGCGAGACATATCGAAGTGGTCGCCTCACCCGATGGCGGGACACCCGTGGTCGCCGTAAACACCGGGCGTGGGCAACTGGCAGGACGGCCGGCGGTGGACGCCGGACTGGTGGTTAACGGCCGAACCAAGCGATCTCCGGACCGGGTCTCCTTCGATGTGCTCGGCCACCGGTTCGAAGTCAGCGCCGGCGTCTTCTGGCAGGTGCACCCGAGGGCGGCCGAGGTCCTGACCCGGTGCGTGCTCGACGGGTTGGATCCGCGCCGAGGCGAACGGACAGCCGACCTGTACTCCGGCGCCGGGCTGTTCACGGTAGCCCTGGCCGGTGCCGTGGGGCCGAGCGGAACGGTGATGGCCGTGGAGCGGAGCGGTCGGGCGTGCTCCGATGCCGTGCGCAATACGGCCGGTCTTGCGCAGGTGACGATCCACCGGGCCGAGGTGACTTCTGAGCTGGTTGCTGATCGCCTGGGTATGCCAGACCTCCTGGTGCTCGACCCGGCTCGCACGGGAGCCGGATTGGCGGTGATGCGGGCAATCACCACCGTGGACCCGTCGCCCCGCCGGATCGCCTACGTCTCCTGCGACCCGGCATCGTTTGCGCGTGACCTTCGAGTGCTGTTCGATGCCGGGTGGTCGTTGACGTCGCTTCGGGGATTCGATCTGTTCCCCATGACGGAGCATGTCGAGTTGGTGGGCATACTCGAGCCTCCGCGAGCCGTGTGAACTGGAGGCGACCGCCGGACATTGGCGACAGACGGTGGTAAGTCGCGGTCTCTATGCGTTCGTTTGGACGGTGAGTCATCGAGCGCGGCGCGAATTCCCTGATGTTTGTCATATTTGGTGACGACTACGGTGCGGTTGTGTGACTACGGTGCCACTACCGGAACAGTTCCGGCGGGGGTTAAGGGCCCGATGATCCATAGCCCGGGGGGATGTCCCTGGGGCCAGGGAAGTCGTCAGGCCCGTATCCACTGCATTGATGAAAGGCGACGACGTGCGGAAATTATTGATGAGCGTGACGGCCCTGCTGGGTCTCGTCACGGTGGGTTTGGTGGCCGGTCCCACCGTGAATGCCGGTGCTGCTGTATCAACGGCCATCTACGACAGCACGCTGAGTCCACTGCCGGGCAACCTGGCGAGTCAGAGCTTCGAGAGCGCCCAGGCCACGGAGATCGGCAACCAGGTGGCCTTCTCCACCGGGTCCCCCCGGCTCCTCGATGACGTCGCGGTGACCCTCAGCAGCTGGCACTGCCAAAGCGGCTCGGGAGCCACCTGTGTCACGACACCCGGTTCGACCTTCTCCACACCGATCACCCTCAACATCTACAACGTTGCCGCGGGCAACGCGGTGGGCAGCCTGATCAAGTCGGTCACCCAGACGTTCAACGTCGCGGATCGCCCGACGTCGGACCCCGGTGGTGCCAACTGCGGCGGAGACGCGACTGCCTGGTATGACGCAGCCGAGGCAACGTGCCATCACGGCATAGCCACCAACGTAACCTTCAACTTCGGTCATACCATTCTGCCGGACAAGGTCGTCTATGGCATCGCCCTCAACACCAGTGACTACGGAACGAGCCCTTACGGCCAAGCGACCGCTTGTCACGCCACCACCCAGGGCTGCGGCTATGACTCCTTGAACGTCGCTCTGTCGACCGAGCCCACCAGCCCCGGTGTCGGATCGGATCCCGTGCAGAACGCCATCTACTGGAACACGGGATATGCGCCCTTCTACTGCGACGGTGGGACATCCGGAGTCGGGACCTTCCGTTTGGACCAGGGTTGCTGGGGCATCAACTCCCCGTATACGTCGGCTCCCTACTACATCCCATCGGTCAGGTTCGACGCGGTGGCGAGCTCCGCCCCGTCGATCTACACGTCGGCCTCGGTGACGACGGGTACGCCGGTCAACTTCACTGTGGCCACCACCGGCGTTCCAGTCCCGGTGCTGACCCAGTCGAAGAAGATGCCCGCAGGGCTCACCTTCACCGACAACGGTAACGGCACGGCCACCATCGCTGGTGCTCCCGCCGGGGGGACCTACAACCTGAAGATCAAGGCCGCCAGCACCGCCGGCAAGGCGACACAGAACCTCACGTTGGTGGTCAACCAGGCCCCGGCGTTCACCAATGCCGCGACGAAGACAGCCAAGGCCGGACATGCCTTCAGCGTCAACGTCAAGACCACCGGGTTCCCGGCCGCAACCATCACGGCCAGTGGACTTCCCGCCGGTGTGACCTTGACGCCCAATGGCCCCGGGAAGGCCAAGCTCGCCGGCACCGTTGCAGCGACAGGGACGTACCCCATCACCCTTACCGCCACCAGCGTGGCCGGTGTGGTGAGTCAGAGCTTCACCCTGCATGTGACGCCTTAGCAGTCGGGCGGGCCACTGCCCGCTGACCTTGAGGTCAATATGCCGTGACACTTCGGCCCGCACCGTTAAGGTGCGGGCCGAAGTCGTCCGCCTCCCCGTGCCGTGCTGTCCGCCCGTGCCAGCGACGGGAAAGGGGACACGCTCCTGACCTGGGGGTTCGCACCCGGGCAGGTACCCTCGATCCGTGCGTCGACCGGCAGTGATCATCACGGTGCTGCTGGCGGTGCTGGGCGCAGGCTGCACCAACGCCACTACGTCCTCCACCACCACGGCGAAGACGGTGCCCCAACCGGCCGGTCCCAACCCGTCGCCCATCTCCACCATGGTCTGTGCGAACGAGGCCAGAAAGATCATCGCATCAGGCCTGGGGGTTACGGCCACGGTGTACAACCCGACCTGGGCAGACCACCTGTACACCTGTGACTACACCTATCCGACCGGATCGATGACGCTGTCGGTAAAGGAACTGTCGAGCTATCCGGAGACCAAGGCGTACTTCCAGACGCTGCAGATCGAGATGGGTAAGGCCCGTGACCTCCCGGGCCTGGGCCAGGGGGCTTTCCAGACCACCGATGGTTCGGTGGTCGTGCGCAAGGACTACAAGGTGCTGCTGGTCGATAGTGCCAAGCTGCCCGCCCAGTTCGGGATACCACCCACCAGCTCGGGCGCCGTAGCCGTCACCGTGGCCGACCTGATCCTCGGGTGCTGGGCGGGCGACTGAGACGGAGACCGCACCCCGGCGGATGAGTGCTGTTCAGTGCGGAGCGGCGACCGTCTGGACCAAAGCCAGGCACATCTCGTCCGAGGACCCGTCGCCCCAGGTGACATAACGCGCGGGAAGCTTGCGCAGCTGGGGAAGCTCTTGGCGCAGCGTCGGGTCGTAGGTGCAGGTGATGCCCAACTTGTCACCCTTGCTGGTCAGTGCCGGTGTCTTCAGCGTGTAGGAACGCTGGTAGTCGAAGTTGAAGTTGGTCACGTTCAACAGGGTCTTCGCTTCGGGTGTGCCGGGGTTGAGCACGATCTTCATGCCACGACCCAGGAGGTGCATGTGTACCCCGAGACGGAGGATGTCCTGGCCTGCTCGGAGCGGCCAGGTGCACGAAGTGGTGTTGCCGCTCGGTGGGTCGACCGGGTTGCGGCCGCACACGGTCTCGATGATCGAGTTGAAGACCACCGCATGCTGGCCGAAGCGCTTGCCCAGGTCGGCGATCGAGGCGGTCCGGTTGCACAGTGGTCCTGTTACCCCGGACGGGCAGGGAATGTCAGGCGGCGCAGGCATCAAGGTCAGCGACAACGGCTTCAGATGGGTGGAAGCGGGCACGGTGAACAGTTGCAGCTTGGCCCGGACCGGCTTATGCCCCCGGAGAAGGTTGTAGTGGATCTGCATGACCACCAAGCTCCCTGCGGGGAACTGGACGCCGGTACCGGCGGGTTCGACGTCCTTGCCGTGGCCGGGAGCCCATGCGGTCAGCCACGGCGTGTTGGAGATCTCAAAGCCGGCTCCCGAGTCAGGCAGGGCGCTCTCGCCGAAGCAGCTCCACCCCTTGCCGCCATGGTCGGCAGTCTTGGCCGTCTTCGCCAGGTCGGGCGGGACCAGGAACAAGATCGCGTGGTGCACCTCGACGCTGTTCGGATGGAACTTCGCGGCCGTGATGAACGAGTCGGAGGTCACGTGGGGGTTGACCAGTGTGCAGTGGTAGTCGTCGGTACCGCCGTTGGTGGCCTTGGGGGTATAGGACTTGCCCTGCATGGTGACGGTCGTCACCTTGGGAGCGCTGGCTCCCGCTGCGGATGCAAAGACGCCGGTGGCGAGCCCGGTTGTGGCGAGGATTCCGACGGCGAGCAGGCGCGCCATGCGAGAAGTCATTGCCCGAGCCTACCGGTGGACGGTCCTCCCGGCCGGGTTGGTGCCCCGGTGTCGACGTCCCGGCATGGCGGGGCACACGGGGACGACCGAGTGCCGGAGGGCCGAGTCGAACGCGCCCGCCTCCCCGGTGGAAACACCAGGTCAGGGGAGGGTGAAGGTGACCGAGAAGGTGGTCGTGGAACCGCTGGAGGGTGCCATCACGTGGAACCGCTGTTGACGATGGCTGGATGCCGCAGCATCTCGTGGAGGAGGGCGGCGGCCTGGCTGGCCCCGACGCGCCAAGAGGTGGAAATGGCGATTGCCCCGACCGGCTGGTCCGCGGAGGTGACCACCACCACGTGTTCGCTCCGCCGGCTCGGCGGGATCCGTGCACACGGGAGAGCGTGGCTCAGCCGTCGACAAGGCGTTGGAACTCCTCGTCGTGCACCCCGGCCGCCTGCTTGTCGGCAAGTTGATCGAGCCACTGTTGGGCCGGTTCGCTGGCCATGGCCTCTACCATCTGCTTGGGAATGGCCCGCATGACGTACCCCTCGGGCATGACCGGACACGATCGTTGCCGCCGGGCCATCGCCTTTTCGATACGCGGCTCCCATGTGGCCGCCTTGGCCCGGCTGGCCGCCTCGTCCCGCTCGATGAATTCGGGGAGCACCCGGGTCCCGAAGAGCTCGATTGACTCCATGATGTCCTCATGACGATTCTTGCCGGCCTGCATGACGAAGATCAGCTGGTCGACGCCGGCGTCCTCATAGCGCCGCAGGAACTCTCGGAGCTGCGCCGGGGTACCGATGGCGCCACGCAGCCCGGTCTGGTCGCCCGAGGCCGCCTTCGCCCCCAGCGTCTCGTGGCGGGCGGCCAATGCGGCCTCGGGGGAGTACCCCATCTTTCCCCGGCGCTCCAGAAACTCCGCCCATACGTCGGTGGTGGCCGGGACATGGTCTCCGAAGACATAGAAGTGGGCCAGTGAGTAGCCGAAGAAGTTGGCCCCTTCGAGGCCGCGGGCCAGGGCGTCTTCCTCTTGCTCAGCGCACATCATTGGGGTCACACATGCCACCTGGGGATTGGCCGAGAGCCCCACCGGCACCGCGCTCTCGGTGAAGACCGACTCGTAGTCGACCACCCACTGCCTGGCGTCCTCCGGCTCGACGAAGGCGAAGCTGAGCGCACCGATTCCCATTTCGGCCGCCAACAGGATGGTGTCCCGCCGGCTGCACGCCACCCACAGGGGGGGATGAGGCTTCTGGACCGGTTTGGGCACCACGTTGCGGGGTGGCATGGTCACGAATTCGCCATCTACCCCGCCGAAGGGCGTCTCGGTCATGCAGCGGATGGCCACCTCGAGGCCCTCCAGCCAGGCGGCACGCTTGCTGTCCCGGTCGATGCCGAAGCCGGCCAGTTCGGCCTCGGACGAGGACTCACCGGAGCCGAACTCCACCCGCCCGTTGGAGACCAGGTCGAGCATGGCGATCCGTTCGGCGATGCGGGCCGGATGGTTGTAGCCCGGCGCGGTCTGGACCACGCCGTGTCCGATGCGCATGCGGCTGGTCCGTTGACTGGCGGCAGCGAGGAACACCTCGGGGGCACTCGAGTGGGAGTACTCCTCGAGAAAATGGTGCTCGACCTCCCAGAGGTACTGCACTCCCAGCTGATCGGCTCGTTCGATCTGGTCGAGGGCATCGGCGATCAGCTGCCGCTCACTGGTCTCTTCCCAGGGGCGGGGGAGTTGGTGCTCGTAGAAGATTCCGAATTTCACGGTGTGTTCCCGTGACGTGCCATTGTCCGACCTTTCGCCGTGGTCCCGTTGATCCGGTGGTCGGATGCCGATACAACCCACGAGTGAGGTGCCCGCGGGATCCACCACCGTTCCGACCTCCCGGCGGACGAGCGATCCGAGCGGGTACACCTTCTTGTCGGAGCCGCCCTGGAAGCGGATGTCATTGACCGTCCCGAGTGTAGGTGAAGCTGTTGATAGGAGCGCTGTCAGGTGGGGGAGACGATGCCGGCGGAGTCCGCGATGAACGTTGCTGCGGCCTTACTGTCGAGAGGCCGGGCCATCAGGAAGCCCTGACCCTTGTCGCAGCCGAGTTCGATCAGACGATGGAGTTGACTCTCGTGCTCGATGCCTTCGGCGATGACGTCGAGCCCGAGAGTGCGGGCCAAGGTGAGGATGGCGGTCACCAGCGCCCAACTACCGGGATCGGAGTCGATCAGGGGATCGATGAACGACTTGTCGATCTTGAGCACGTCGACCGGGAATCGTTGGAGGTGGCTCAGGGACGAGTATCCCGTGCCGAAGTCGTCCACGGCGATCCGGATGCCGAGCGCCCTGAGCTCGGAGAGGGCCACGGCCGCCTGTGCGGGGTCCTTCATGAGGACACTCTCGGTGATTTCGAGGATCAACTGATGGGGATCGACACCAGTCAGGTCCAACGCCGTCCGGACCTCGTCGGCCAGGTACGGGGACATGAGCTGGCGTCTTGAGAGGTTGACCGAGAGGACGAGCTCCTCGTTGGCATCGGCGCTCCAGGCCGCCAACTGCTCGCACGCCTCGACCACAATCCACCTTCCGAGCGGGACGATGAAGCCGGTCTCCTCGGCGACGGGGATGAAGCGGAGGGGGGATACCTCGCCGAGCGTCGGGTGCTGCCATCGGACGAGTGCCTCAAAACCCCGGAGCCGGCCGTCGGCGAGTGACATGATCGGCTGGTAGTGAAGGAAGAACTCTGATCGACTGAGGGCCCAGCGGAACCCGTTGGTCATCTCGAGGCGCTCGAGCATGCGTGAGCGCATGGACGCCTCAAAGACCTCGACCCGGTTCTTCCCGTTCTCCTTTGCCTCGTACATGGCGGAGTCCGCCTCGCTCAGAAGCTGTTCGGTCGTCTTGCCCGGCTCGGCGTAGGCCACGCCCACGCTGATCGACAGGCCGACCTGATTGCCTTCGAAGTCGGGGGCATTGCGGAGCACGGACACGATCCGACGGGCGAAGTCGACCGCCGTCTCGGGTCGTTCGACGTCGACCATCAAGACCGCGAACTCGTCACCGCCGATGCGGGCCACGGTGTCACCGGGACGCACGATCGATGCGAGCAGCTTGCCGGCCCGTACCAGTACCTCGTCGCCGACGTGGTGTCCGAGGGTGTCGTTGACGGTCTTGAACCCGTCGAGATCACCGAAGCACAGGGCCACTGGCAGCCCCGATCGTTCGGCTGCGGCCAGGGCGTGTTCGACCCGGTCGTGCAGCAGCGCCCGATTGGCCAGCCCGGTGAGCTCGTCGTGGAATGCCAGGTGTCGCAGATCGGATTCGAGCTCGTCACGCCCCCGATGGGATGCCTCCAGGGCATGGGCGTGCACCTCGATCTCGTCGGACTGGCCGGTGATCCGGTCGATCAGCCAGATCATCCGCAGGTAGACCAGAGCGGACACGGCCACACAGAGACCGGACAGGACCGGCACATTGACGGCAACCCCGAGGCAACTGGCCACCAACAGGATGGCCGGCGGGACGAACCCGGCGAATGCCACCAACGGCATGCGGCGCCGGCCGGGGGCCTCACGGTGATAGATGTTGGGCGACAGCTTCGGTTCGACCGGTATCCCCTGGGCGATCGACGGGTGGAGGGCGGCGGCGCCGATGAGCACGTACTCCACCAGGAAGAGGGCGTCCACGGGATTGCCGGTCTGGTAGCCGTTGTGCAGTACCAGCAGGTCGTAGGCGAAGTCACCCGCGAACATTCCGATCAGGCCCATGGCGATCAACTTGTGGAAGGGGAGGCTCGCGGCTCCGAAGAGCAAGGCGCGGAAGACGATGAAGATCAGGGCGATGTCCATGATCGGGTAGGCCAGGATCACCAACTTCCCGAAGGTGGTCAGCGAGGCATCGTGGACGTAGGAGTTCATCAGGAAGTGCCACGAGATGGCCAGCGCTCCCATCGAGACGATGGCTACGTCGGCGTAGTCCTCCCGACGTACCGCCAGGTTCGGGTCGCGGCTCAGTCTCAGCACTCCGGCGAAGACGAACGGGTAGCCCGCCAGGTAGAACGCATCGGCGAACGAAGGAAAGGGAATGTTGACATGGAGGACCAGGCCGTAGAAGTCCAGCACGGCATCGCCGAGGAAGAAGCAGGCAACCCCGATGGCCAGTAGGTACCAGCTGAGCCGATCCCTGGGCTTGTGGATGTGAATGCCGATCAGGATGCACGCCATCGAACCGATCCCGAGGGCGGAATAGGCGATGTCCTTGGCGGCGGGCCCCGGCAGAACGAAGTAGCCGGCGACGGCGCAAATGCCGATGACCAGCACGTACTTCCACGCATGTTCCTTGAGCCCCATGTACTGCCACCTCGACCGAGTCGTTGCCCTCCTATCGGCCGCTCCGACCGTTCGGTTGAGTTCGAACCACCGATCGGCGGGGATCCCGGTGTCCGGGCGCGAGGCGGGACGGGGATTTGCCGCCGCCACTACGGTGGGGTACCGATGCCGACGATCGTGGACAAGGACAGCACCGTTGATCTCCTGCGTCAGGAGTTCGGTTCGATAAATGGGGTGTGTTCGGCCCTGTCCACAGACCAGTGGGACGTGCAGACCTGCCTTCCCGGCTGGACGGTCCGGGATGTGCTCAGCCACATCATCGGGGCCGAAGCCATGCTGTCCGGTGAGGAGTCTCCGATTGTCGACGTCTCCCATCTGGACCACATGCAGAATCCCATTGCCGAGGCCAATGAGGTATGGGTCGAATCGATGCGGTCGCTCACCGGAGCGGAGATGCTCTCCCGCTTCGACGCAGTGACCACTCGGCGTCTTGCCGCGCTCGAAGCCATGGACCAAGCCGACTTCGACGCGCCTTCGTGGACGCCGGCAGGCCACGACGAGACGTACGGGCGGTTCATGCGGATCCGCCACTACGACTGCTTCATGCACGAGAACGATATCCGTCTGGCGGTGGGAGCTCCACCAAAGGAGACTGTCGGCGATCTCGACTCCGCAGTGGGGGAGGTGGCCACCGGGCTGGGTTATATCGTGGGGCGCCGGGCCGGGATGCCCGACGGGTCACGGGTCCGCATCGACCTGACCGGACCGATCACCCGCACCTATCTGATCGCCGTGGACGGCCGGGCCGCGGTGGTGGATGCGTTCGACCAAGCCCCGACCGTGGGACTGGAGATGTCTGCGACCTTGTTCCTGAGGCTGACCGGCGGACGTGACGACCATTCGTTCCGTCCGGCAGAGGAGATCGGTTTCTCCGGCGACCGGGCCCTGGGTGAGCAATTGGTGGCCAAACTGGCCTTCACCATCTGAGCGGGCCGACCGACTGCCGGGCCTCCTCGGCCTCAGGGGGCGAGGGGCTCCCGACCGGCCAGTGCCGTGAGTGGGAGGCCCGAGAGCCGGTAGCCGGTCCACTCGTCCATGGGGACGCTGCCCAGGGAACGATAGAAACGGAGAGCCGTCTCGTTCCAGTTGAGCACCGACCAGTCGATGCGTTGGTAGCCGGAGCGGTGGGCGATGGCCGCCAGTTCGCTGAAGAGCGCCCTGCCGATGCCTCGACCTCGGGCTTCGGGGCGGACGTAGAAGTCTTCGAGGTAGATCCCGTTGTGACCCGTCCAGGTGGAGTAGTTGAGGAACCAGATGACCATGCCGAGCACCTCGCCGTCTTCCTCGGCGACGTGGGCGAAGACGGTCGGCGACTCGGCGAACAGGGCCGAGGCGAGCAGGCCGGTATCGATCTTGACGGAGTCCGGTGATCGTTCGAAGTCGGCCAGGTCGCGGATCAACCCAACGAGGACGTCCACGTCAGCTCGGTCGGCGCGGCGGATCATCAATGCAGGTTACCGAGGCGACGCCGGTCAGGGAATGAGGAGCACCCGGCCGAAGGCCTGGCGGCTTTCGATGTACGCGTGGGCCTCGCCGGCCTCCGCCAAGGGGAAGGTGCGGTCGATGACCACCTCGAGCTCGCCGGAGGCGATGTCATCGAGATGCTTGGCGATCACGGCGTGGGGCCGGGGGCTGAGGAAGAGCTCAGCGCCGAGAAAGTAGCCGACCAGCGACTGGTTGTTGGCGCGCATGGTCGAGATATCCAGCCGGTGGGAGATCTCCCTTCCGGCATCGCCGAAGGTCATGCACCGGCCCCGGTAGGCGAGGCACTGGAGGCTCTTCTGCAGGTTGGAGCCACCGATCGAGTCCACGATGACATCGGCACCGCGGCCATCGGTCAACGTACGGACCGCATCGACGAAGTCGGTCGATGCGTAGTTGATCCCGTCGTCGAGGCCGTATGCGCCCAGACGATCGAGGCGTTCTTCGCTGGAGGCGGTGGCTAACACCCGGGCCCCCGCCCGCTTGGCCAGCTGGATGGCGGCGATGCCCACGCCTCCGGCTCCAGCGTGGATGAGGGCGGTCTCACCGGCCTGGAGCTGCCCGAACTCGAACAGGCAGTCATCGGCGGTCCCGAACGGCACAGGTACAGCGGCAGCATCCTTGGTGGAGACGCCGTCCGGGATGGCCCAGCAGAAGGACTGGCCCACCGCCCGAAGTTCGGCATGGGAACCGTCGAGCCCCACCGTCACCACCCGATCGCCTTCGACAAACCGGGTGACCCCACCGCCGACGCCGACCACGGTGCCGGCGCACTGGTAGCCGACGATGTGGGGCGTACCGGTGAGGTCTCCCCCCAGGCGGTTGAGCGTGTCTCCGCCCTCGATGCTCACCGCCTCGACCTGCACCAGGATGTCATCGGAGCCGACCTCCGGATCGGGCACGTCTTCGTAGCGGAAGACGTCAGGACCACCGGTTTCGTAGTACACGGCTGCCTTCATGATGCTTCCTCTCGTCCAAACCCGGGTCGGCGGACGCCCACCTTAGGCAGGTGGGCGTCCGCAGCACCACGAGCCGCCACCGCGTGTACGGCGCGGGTCCGACCCCCACCCGAACCTCAGCGGACAGCGTGCAGTGGCCGAGCGGAGGGACCGAGGACCGCCGGAGGTCTCCGCTGGAAGCCCAGGTTGAGGGTGGAGTAACCCTAACGGTCACGTTGACGTTCAGACCGAAACCGGCCGGATCGACGACGGCCCGGTCGAATACCCACTACCCGGGGCGTCCACACCGTGGCGGGCACGGGCCAGGGCACCGAGCTGACCCGTTCCCGGCCCCGGTCGATGCGAACTGGTTGGAAGCCGGGGCTACAGGCTCCCCGGGCCGGTGCCGATACCCATTCGTGGGCATTCTCCCGTTCGGCGGGGTGGTTCGCGATCGGCGATCGCACCCGGTGGAAGTCACCGCGGCAGAGGTGGCGGTGATGGAGCGCGCCGACCGGTCCGCTGACGGGCGCAGTCTGTCCCCGGTCCTGTTGGCCTACGTGGTCGGCCCGGTGGCCTTGGGCATCCTGATGGTCTTCCGCCACTTCGGGCTGGTGGCGCGCCTACCGGTCTGGTCGTACCTGGCGGTGATCGTCGGCGCCGGCATCCTGTCGGTGCTGGTCGAGCCTTGGCACTATGCCCCGGCAGGCTCACTCCGATTGCATGTGCGCCTGGGGATCCACGTGACGACGGTGACTCTGGTGATCTACATGTCCGGATGGGGGCCGGCCCTCGGCATGGCGTACGCCTTCGTGGCCCTCGAAGAGCTGCAGCAGTGGGGCGCCCGGTTGTGGCGACCGGTCATGTGCTGGTCGATGCTCAACATCCTGGTCGCCCAGTGTCTCCTCTGGTGGGGTCTGATTCCGTCGTTCCTCTCGCGCGGCCAGGCGGAGACCATCGGGGTCCTCGGTGCCATCGTCCTGGCCATGGTCATCCGGATGGCGGGCGCCACCGGTGAGAAGAAGGACCGGGCGGAGGCACTGCTGGCCCACCAGGCGCTGCACGACCTGCTGACCGGTCTGCCCAATCGCGGCTACTTCCACGATCGAACCAACGAGTCCTTGGACGTGTCGGCCGTCGACGGGACCTACTGCGCAGTGATGCTCTTCGATCTCGACCGGTTCAAGGAGATCAACGACACCATGGGCCACCAGTACGGCGACCGGGTCCTCATCGAGATCGGACCGCGGGTCAAGACGGTGCTCCGGACCGGCGACATCCTGGCCCGGCTGGGTGGGGACGAGTTCTGCGTCCTGCTTCCCAACGTCAGCAGTCGACGTGACGCGGTGCGGGTGGCGGAGCGGATCATCGAAGTGCTGGAGCTCCCCTTCGAGATCGACGGGGTCAACCTGGGGATCGAAGCCAGCTGCGGAATCTCGCTGGCTCCCGACGACGGTGACAGCTCCGATCTGTTGCTGCGACGAGCCGACGTGGCGATGTACGTGGCCAAGGAGTCCCAGAGCAGTGTCGTCGTCTACACCGACGAGCTGGATGTGAACACCCCGGCCCACCTGGCCCTGCTCGGAGATCTGCGCAATGCAGTGGCACGGGAGGAGTTCGTGCTGCACTACCAGCCGAAGGCGGAGATGGCCACGAAACGGATACTCGGTGTCGAGGCACTCATACGGTGGCAGCACCCGACGCTCGGTCTGCTCTACCCCGATCAGTTCATCCCGGAAGCGGAGCGCACCGGCCTGATCGATCCGATGACCGTGTGGGTCCTCGACGAAGCACTCCGCCAATGTCACCAATGGTTGAACCACGCGCTCGCTGCAGGCTTGCCGCAGCTGTCGGTTGCCGTCAACCTGTCCACCCGCAGTCTGCTCGACTCGTCCCTCCCCTCGGTGGTAGAGGACGCGTTGGCCCGGTGGGACGTGCCGGCTAGCCTGCTCGTGCTGGAGATCACCGAGACCATCATCATGACGGACCCCCGTCGGGCCCGGAAGGTGCTCACCGAGTTGGCGGGCTTGGGGCTGATCCTGTCCATCGACGACTTCGGAACCGGCTACTCGTCGCTGGCCTACCTGAGGGATCTCCCGGTCAGCCAGTTGAAGATCGACCGGTCGTTCGTCCAGGACATGGGACGGGCCCACGACGATGCGGTCATCGTTCGTTCTGTGGTTGACCTCGCCCGCAACCTGGGCCTGCACACCGTGGCCGAAGGGGTGGAGGACGCCTCCACCTGGAAGCAGCTGACCGAGTTGGGGTGCGACACTGCTCAGGGGTACTTTCTGGCCAAGCCGCTACCCGTCGACGGGTTCGAATCCTGGCTCGCCGAGCATGCGGCTGCAGGGATGACGTCGGCTCCGGAGGACCGCCAACGGGCGCCGAAAAAGCGGGGTGGGCTGACTACCGCGCTGCACTGACGTCAACACCTATGGTCAAGTTGTCGGAGGATGCTTCCGATAGATCAAGGCATGGATCCGATGTCCGTTGCTGAGAGCCCGACCGGTGTGAGCGACACCTCGTTGCCCGTAGTGAGCGAAGAGCGCATCGCCTTGGGGGTGGCGCTCCAGGCCCGGGCCACCGAGGTCGGTCACCTGGTCGACCACCGGTTCGCCGAGGCGCTGCGGGGGAACGCCTTCGTCACCGCCCGTCTGGCCACCGAGCTCATCGGACGCTGGATCGCCACCGACCAGGTGGCTTCTCCCGAAGACGAAGAGATGATCGCCATGCAGGGGGAACAGGCCATTCTGGAGGACACGTCACTGGACGACGTGGCCAAGGCCTACTTCTCGTGGCGGGATGCCACCATCGCCGTGCTGATCGAGGAGGCCTCCCGACTCGGGACCAGTGAGGAGCTGCTCGCGCTGGCCTGCGATGTGGTCCGGTACAGCTCTGACGGCAGCATGGTGCGTATCGTCCGCCAGTTCGACGAGACTCGACGCACCCTGCAGGAGCGCCTCCGGGCGGAACGGGCGAATCTCGCCCACCTGGCCCTTCACGACCAGTTGACCGGGCTGTCCAACCGCACCCTGTTGGCCGACCGACTCCGGCAGTCTGCGCATGCGTCGCATCGGAAGGACTCCTACGCCATGCTGCTCTACCTGGACCTCGACAACTTCAAGGCAATCAACGATCGGTTCGGGCACCAGGCCGGCGACTGTCTGCTCCAGGCGGTGGCATCCCGTCTGTCCACCCTGGTCCGGGGGGCTGACACGGTGGCTCGCCTGGGCGGCGACGAGTTCGTGGTGCTCGTCGAGGAACTGGACGACCCGGAAGGTGCGGCCCGGTCGCTGGCCGAACGGATCCACTTGGCCATGCGGGAGCCGGTGACGTTCGGGGAGCGGCAGCTCCACTCGTCCGTCAGCATCGGGATCGCCCCGGTCCCGCCCGGCTCCGAGCCGGAGGTGTGCCTGGCCCAGGCCGACGCCGCCATGTACCAGGCCAAGCGGGGTGGACCGGCCCGCCACGAGTCGTACAACTCGGCGATCGGTCGGGACAACCGCCGGAGGAGCCAGCTCGCCGACGAACTTCGGGTAGCCCATCAACTGGGCGAGCTCTCCATTCACTATCAGCCGCTCTTCAGGCTGGGGGGCAAGATGGTGGGCATGGAGGCCCTCCTGCGCTGGCATCACCCCGAGCTCGGCACGGTCCCGCCCGTCGAGTTCATCCCCCTGCTCGAGCAGAGTAGGGAGATCGTGGCGATCGGGCACTGGGTGCTCGAAGAGGCCACCCGCCAGGGTCGCGCGTGGCAGATCGAAGGCCGACCCGAGCTGACCATCTCGGTCAATGTGTCGGCCCGCCAGCTGCAGGACCCCGACTTCTACGACGATGTCCAGCACGCGCTTGCGCAGTCGGGACTGCAGCCTGAATCGCTGGTGCTCGAGGTCACCGAGTCGGTACTGGTGATGGACATCGTCCGGATCGGCGCGGTGATGCAGAAGATCCGGGATCTGGGCGTCCACATGGCACTCGACGACTTCGGCACCGGGTACTCGTCGCTGCTCTACCTGCGTGGGCTCCCCATCGATCGCCTCAAGGTCGACCGCAGCTTTGTCTCGGGCCTCGGATCGTCGGGGCAGGATCCGACCATCATCACCACCGTGGTGGATCTTGCCCACAAGCTCGGGCTGCGGGTGGTGGCCGAGGGCGTCGAGACGGAGGAGGAACTGCGGGCAGTCGGAGCCATGGGGTGCGACGAGGCGCAAGGCTTCCTGTTGGGCCGGCCTGCTCCGGCCCAGTCGTTCTCCGCGGACCAGCGGGTGCTCACCGTCTCCTGATCGATCAGGCTGGCGTGCGGGGCCGGTTCATGCGGGCGAACAGACCCTTCTGGGCCGAGTAGAAGGCCGGAAACTCGGCGAACCGCTCGTCGTAAAGCGTGCGCAGCGATGGATCGGGGTGGTGTACCTGGTCGACCGGTACCAACCGGGAGAGCTCGTCGGATCGGATCCGGCCGAGGGCAAGTGCGGCCAGGAGGGCACTGCCTCGGAGGTTGGCATGGAGGGGATCGGCCACCCGCTCGATGGGTCGATTGAGGACATCGGCGTAGATGTCGCACCACAGGGGGGAGGTGGCACCCCCGCCGATGGCCCGGATCGGTCCGAGCGGCCGCCGGGTGAACCGCTCGACGGCTTCGGCCAGCCAACGGGAGTTGAAGGCCACCCCCTCCATCACCGCCCGGACCATGTCGGCCCGCGTGGTGTGTAAAGAGAGGTTGTGGAAGCCGGCCCGCGCCGATCGATCGTCGATGGGCGACCGTTCCCCGGCCAGCCACGGGGTGAACAGGAGACCGCCACTGCCGGGTGCGGCCTCTTCGGCCAGCGAGGTCAACGTGCCGTAGGGCGGGAGCTCCGGCCGGTCGAACAGGCAGTCCCGCAGCCATTCGAGGGAGCGACCGCCCGACTCCTGGTTGTTGGCCACCAGATTGAGCCCGGGGATGAAGCCGGGGACGGTGGCCATCTGGTGGATCGGATCGGTCTTCTTCTTGGGGAAGGGGCAG
>JADGOF010000137.1 GCA_017883105.1 Acidimicrobiales bacterium | reverse complement strand
GGCCCGTACGGAGACGACCTCTTCACGGAACCCGACGGCGATCCCGACACGTTGTCCAACCTGGGGCCCCTTACCGCGCTGGCCGGCATCTGGGAGGGCACCGGCGGAGCCGACCAGCACCCCGACGCCGACGGCACCGAGCGCGACGCCTTCATCGAGCGGTACGAGTGCCAGCCCATCGACCGCCAGACCAACGGACCCCAACTCTTCTACGGCCTCCGCTACCACACCCACATCGTGAAGCCCGGCGAGGTCGAGACCTTCCACGACCAGGTGGGCTACTGGCTGTGGGAGCCCGCCGCCAACACGGTCATCCTGACCCTGGCCATACCCCGCGGCCAGGTCCTGCTGGCCGGTGGCACCGCCGAGCCCGATGCCACCGAGCTCGAGGTCACCGCAGTGGTGGGCTCCGAGGTATACGGCATACTCTCCAATCCCTTCCTCGACCAGGCGTTCCGCACCACCAGCTCCCGCATGCAGGTACGGGTGCATCCCGATGGCACCTGGTCCTACGAGGAAGAGGGGGTGCTGCAGATCCCCGACAGGGACGAACCGTTCCGTCACATCGACCGCAACACGCTCACCCGCATCGGGGCACCCACCCCCAATCCCCTGGCCCGGGCCGCCGTCGACCGACCCTGAGCATCGGTAGGCGGTGAACGACGGCCTCCGCTGGAGGTCGGCCCCAGACCCCGATCACCGGGACGGCGGCCCGCACGGTGATGGCATCCCGGAATCCGGCCCGTAGGGCCCCGGCCCGGGCGGGTCCGGGCCGGCATTCTCAGCTGTGGTCACGTCGGACCTCCTGGGCGCACTCACTCGGTACCATGGGCGGGTCCCACCCCCGGACACCGTTTCGATCAACGCACCCTGTCCAACGCCCTCCACCGGCCGGTCTGCGTGGGGGCACCGTCCCCGAGGTTCCAATCGATGACAGCCAACGCTTGTGGCCCGCTCGACGGCGTACGGGTACTCGACCTCACCTCCATCGTGATGGGACCCCTGGCCACCCAGATCCTCGGCGACCTCGGCGCCGATGTGATCACCGTGGAGGACCCGAAGGGAACCCTCAGCCGGGTGATGACCGCCGGTCCCCACCCCCAGCTCTCGGGGGTGGCCCTCAACCTGCTCCGCAACAAGCGCAACGTGGTCCTCGACCTCAAGACCACCGAAGGGCGGGGCGCCTTCTTGTCCATCGCCGCCACCGCCCAGGTGGTCGTCACCAACCTCCGCCCGGCCACGCTCGAACGGCTCCGCCTGACCTATGAGGACGTGGCCGCCGTCCAGCCGGACATCGTCTACTGCCAGGCCCAGGGCTACCCCTCGGATTCGCCGGCGGCGAACGCCCCGGCCTATGACGATGTCATCCAGGCCGGCACCGGCCTCCCCGATGCCTTCCGTCGGTTCAGCGGTGAGCCCCTGTTCGCCCCCACCCTCATGGCCGACAAGGTGAGCAGCCTGACCATCGCCTATGCCGTGCTGGCCGCGCTCTTCCATCGCGAGCGCACCGGTGAGGGCCAGCGGGTCGAAGTACCCATGGTGGACGCGATGACCGCGTTCATGCTGGTCGAACACGCCGGTGCCGCCACCGCCCGCCCACCGCAGGGTGAGCCGGGGTACCAGCGCATCCTCAATCCCGAGCGGAAGCCGCAACGGACGAAGGACGGCTGGGTGAGCGTCCTCCCTTACACGGCCGAGAACTTCGAGGACATCTTCCGGGCCGGTGGGCGGGACGACCTGGCCGGGGACGACCGGATCCGCTCCCCCCGGTCGCGCCTGCAACACACCGACGCCCTCTACCGCGAGGTGGCGGCCATCCTCACCCAGCGCACCACGGGCGAGTGGTTGGAGTTCTGCGCGGCCTCCGACATCCCCGTGTCAGCCATCCCCACCCTCGACCAGCTGGTCGACGGCCTGGCCGACGACGACCACCCGGTGGTCGGCCGGTACAAAGTGATCCCCCAGCCGGTGCGGTTCTCCCGCATGGGCGGACCCGTCGTGCGGCGTCCCGCCGCCCTCAGTGGCCAGCACACCGACGAGGTGCTGGCCGAGGTGGCCGACCGGGCCCATCCCCCGGCTCCCGAGAGGGGGAACCGGTGATGGAGACGTTCGGCGATGTCACCATCTCCCTCGACGACGCCCAGGTGGCCGAGGTGGAGATGCACCGTCCGCCCGCCAACTACTTCGATACCGCACTGCTGTCCGGCATCGTCGAGGCGGTCAGGTGGGCGGAGGGCCAGGGTGGCCGGGCGGTAGTCCTCTGTTCGGAGGGAAGACACTTCTGCGCCGGTCTCGACTTCGGGGACATCTCGAGACCGGACCTCGATGCCCTCCGCACCCTCTACGACCAGGCCATCGCCCTGGTGTCCGGTCCCCTGCCCCTGGTGGTGGCCGTCCAGGGAGCGGCTATCGGCGGAGGACTCGGCCTGGCCATGGCCGGCGACCTCCGAGTGGGGACGCCGGACAGCCGCTACTCGGCCAACTTCGCCCGCCTGGGATTCCACCAGGGTTTCGGCCTCTCAGTGACCCTGCCTGCGACCATCGGCCGCCAGGCCGCGTCCGCACTGCTCTTCACCGGCCGACGCATCGACGGGAACGAAGCGCTGCGCATCGGGCTATGTGACCGGCTGTCCGACGATCCACGGGCCGAGGCCCACGCCCTGGCCGAGGAGATCGACCGGTCGGCACCCTTGGCCGTCCGGTCGATCAGGGGCACCCTCCGCCACGGACTGGTGGACTCCTATGCCGCGGCGGTCGAGCACGAGCGGGCCGAGCAGCTGCGCCTGATGGAGACCGAGGATTTCACCGAGGGCATCGCCGCATCCCTGGAGCGTCGGGATCCCCGGTTCCAAGGTCGGTGAACGAACGTGGGCGCCTACCCCGCGGTCAGATCGCCGGCCAACTCGGCCCGGGTGGCCGGACTCAGCTCCACGCCGGCGTGTCCCTCCGGATAGGACGGGTGAATGACGGCCAGGGTGACCGGTTGGGAGGCGAATGCCGCCACCTGGACATCGGTCAGCAGAAAACGCACGTAGTGCACGGCCGAGGTGGTCTCCTCCCGGGTCAGATGGGACTGGTGGGTCTCCTCCGGGGTAGACGTGACGACCTCGGCACCGTCACCACGTCCGACGCGTAGCTCACAGGCGCTCTCGATCCCCACCAGGCGCGGCAACCAGTGCCGGAGGTCCTCCTCACTGGTGAGTTCGAGGAAGAGCGTGGCCGACAGTTCGCCCGGAGCCGGCAGGAGCCGGTTGTAGACGTCCAACTCGTGTTGGATTTGCTCGTCGGTGACCATCTTTTCGGCCCGGGCCATCTCCTGCACCTGGAAGCGCACGGTCAGTCGGCTCTCGAAGGTCAGGGTGATCACCGGACCGACTGAGATCCGGCGCAGCTTCTTGACGGCGATGACCTGGCGCCGGAACTCGTCGCGTTGGCGCTCGTAGGCGCGTTGGTCGGCGATGTCGTCGAGGGTGAGCGGACGGGACCCGGCCATCACGATCCCTCCTCAGGGATGCCGTAGGCTCTGGCCATCAACTGCATCGGATGCACCGGCCGCGTACCGGTCTCCTGCTCTATGGAGCCGTTGGCCAGATGGCAGTCTCCGCACACGACGTCGTTGCCCGCTTCCACCACCCCCCGCTTCAGGGGACCGGCCACCTTGCGGGCCAGTTCGTAGTTCTCGGCCCGGTACCCCCAGGTCCCGTCGATGCCCGAACACCGCTGGACGAGGGTGGCCTTGATCCCAGCCACCTTGAGGAGGTCACGGCTCTTGAGGCCGATCTGCTGGGCCTGCAGGTGGCAGGCCACGTGGTATGTCACCTGATCGGGTACCGCTCCGGACTCCCGTCCGGAGAACTCGGCGTCGAGCGCGGTGTCCCCTCCCTTGTGCAGTCGGATCAGGTACTCGGCCGGATCGGCCGTGTGGGCGGCCACCAACTCGGCCTCGGCGGCCAACGAGGAAGCGGCCAGGTAGATCGGATAGTCCTTGCGCACCACATAGGCGCAGGTGGGCTGGGAGACGATGACCTCCCTGCCTGCTCGTACCTCGTCGGCCAGCACCGACACGTTGCGCTCCGCCGCCTTGGTGAACTCCTTGATGTTCCCCGAGTGGAGCCACGGGGCCCCGCAGCACTGGGTTCCCTCGGGCATCGAGCATTCCACCCGGTTGCGTTCGTAGACCTTCACCAGGTCCTGGCCGATGGCCGGTTCCATGTACTCCACGAAGCAGGTCGGGAACACCGACACCGACCCCTGGGAATCGGCGGCAACCTGTGAACGTGGCCCTTTGGCAGTGGCCTCGGACCGACGGCGCTTGAACCAGGTCGAGAAGCGCTGCCGGGAGTACGGGGGCAGCAACCGCTCCGAGGCGATGCCTGTCGTCTTCTCCATCATCTTGCGAGGGAAGGATCCGGTGCGGCCGGTCAGGGCATTGACCACCGGCGCGGCGGCCGAGGACACCTTGCCCAACAGGTCGGTACGTCCGAGGAATTGATCGGTCAACCGTTCCTTGACCCCCACCCCGTCGGCATGGCGAACCGCATGGGCCCGCATCATCAGCCGGGGGAAGTCGAGCTCCCACTCGTGCGGTGGCACATAGGGACACTTGAGGTAACAGAGCTTGCACTGGTAGCACTCGTCGACCACCTGGTCCTGTTCGACGGGCGTCATGCCGGCGACGTCCCCGTCGCGGGCGTCGATGAAGTCGAACAGGGTAGGAAACGAGGGGCACAGGTTGAAGCAGAGCCGGCATCCGTGGCAGAGATCGAAGACCCGTTCGAGCTCGACCCTCAGATCAGGTTCGTCGAGGTACTTCGGATGGGTCGGATCGTAGGCGGTGATCATCTCTCGTCCTCACGGTGGGCAGCGCGGTGGGCAACAGGTCGGGCCGGATCCCCGACCAACGGCAGGCCGGCCCCGGTGCCCCCGAGGCCGGCCTGCCGCTTTGACGGGTGCACCGGGCACCCGGTGCGTCGACTAGGAGACCGAAGCCAACCCTTCGGTGAACCGCCCGGCATGGCTCTTCTCCGCACGGGCCAGCGTCTCGAACCACTCGGCGATCTCGTCGAATCCCTCGTCCCGTGCCGTGCGGGCGAAGCCCGGGTACATCTCCGAGTACTCGTAGGTCTCACCTTCGACGGCCGACTTGAGATTGTCCTCGGTCGGTCCGACCGGCACGCCCGTGACAGGGTCACCGACCTCGCGGAGGAAGTCGAAGTGGCCGAACGCGTGTCCGGTCTCCCCTTCGGCCACCGAACGGAACAGGGCGGCCACATCGGGGTAGCCCTCGACGTCCGCCTTCTGGGCGAAGTACAGATACCGGCGGTTGGCCTGGCTCTCGCCGGCGAAGGCCTCTTTGAGGTTCTCCTCGGTCTTCGTGTCTTTCAGTTTCGGCATGGTGCTTCCTTTCATGGCGGCGACCGTGGTGGTCGGTTCTACGGGTTGGGTGGTGGTGAGAGCTCGGTTGGTGGCCAACAAAGGGTGGACGGCTAGGCACGGACCGGGATGTCGGCGCCCTGGCCCTGTGCCGACAACTGGCAGTCGGGACACAGTCCCCGGAAGACGATCTCCGCCGAACCCACCTCGAAGCCGAGGTCGGCTCCCTCGGGGATCTGCAGGTCGGGAAAGCCGGCCACCAGATCGCGGACACTGCGGCACTTTCTGCAGACCAGGTGGTGGTGGGGGTCGCCGGTGTTGGGATCGAACCGGGTCATCCCGGTGCCCACGTCGAGCGAGATGATCTCTCCCAGCTCGGCCAGGTCATGCAGCGTCTGGTACACCGTCTTGAGGGAGATGGTCTCCATCTCCACGCTCACCATGGCGTGGACCGTCTCGGCCGACGGGTGGGTCTCATTGCCCTGGAGCACGCGGAAGATGCACTGGCGCTGGGCGGTGATCTTGCGGCCACTCGACCGGAACAGCTCGGTCAACTCCTCGGGTGTCCTCACTGGTTCGCAACTTACCACCAATCATTGTTTTTCAACAATCATTGTTGATACCGGGCGACGGCCACCGGCGAGGCGGGCGACTTGGGAACCGTCCACCTGTGGCAGGCTTTGGCCATGACCGATCGCGCCCGCGTCGTCGATCCGCATGCCGGTCGGTTCCAACGGGATGAGGCGCTCGGTCGCCTGGCCTCCGAGCAGTTCGACGTGCTGGTCATCGGCGGTGGCATCACCGGTGCCGGGGTGGCCCTGGACGCGGCCAGCCGTGGCCTGAAGGTCGCCCTGGTGGAGAAGGACGACTTCGCCTCCGGCACCTCGTCCAAGTCGTCCAAGCTGATCCACGGCGGGCTGCGCTATCTCCAGCAGCACGAGTACCGGCTGGTCTACGAGAACCTGGCCGAACGGC
>JADGOF010000136.1 GCA_017883105.1 Acidimicrobiales bacterium | reverse complement strand
GAACGGCATCCAGGAGATCAACGGCACCTGGGACATCGGCCAACCTCTTGCGTCCCTGACCGTGAATGCGGTGGCAGGCTCCTGGTTCCCGAACCCTGGCCAAGTCGTGACCGTGAACGACCTGGGCCCGTTCAGCGTGAACTGGCTGGTCCAGACCATCGATCGGCCGAACCTGTTCCAACCGGACATCACCATCACCCTGGCCCGGCCCCAGCCCTATCTGCACGAGCCGGTCAGCGGGGGGGCGGCAGCGGCTACCAGCCAGCAGACCACCGGGGGGTCATCTGCCGCAGCGGCAGCGATCGCCTATGCGCAGGCCCAGATCGGCAAGCCCTACATCTGGGGCGGGGAGAATCCGAACTCGGGATTCGACTGCTCGGGTCTCACCCAAGCCTCCTACCAATCGGCCGGGATCTCCATTCCCCGAAGGTCACAGGAACAGCAGGCGGCCGGGCCCGCAGTTCCCGCAGGAATCGTCAATCTGCTCCCAGGGGATCTGGTGTTCTTCGGTGCGACCGGAGTGCCGGCGACACACGTCGGCATACTCGTCAGTACGGACGCCGCTTCGAACATCGCCACCATGATCGATGCTCCCTACACCGGAGTGAACGTCCGGACCGACACCTTCACCGCCACCACCGGAGCCGGGTGGGGCGGGGATATCTACCAGGGCGCATCAAGGCCGGCGGCATGAACGCGCTGCTATTCGTCCTCAGATCCCCATGCCATTGCGATTCTCTGCAGCAAGCCTTCGGGGGTTGAGTCCTTCGTGTGGAGACACCACATCTCCAGGGCCGTAGCCGCAAATGCGGCCAATTCGGTTAGGGTCTCCCGCAGTTCCTCTTCGTCGAGATCTGTGATGTCAGCGAGGATCCCTTCCTCGATCTCGATCCGATTGAGGAAGGCCCCAGCAAGACCGGGATCAGTGAGAGCGGCCTCCACCTCAATCGGATCGGTTCGATCCTGGGCCGAACGGTGCAGATGCTCCGTCAGAAGGGCAATCACACGCTCCCTTGATGGTGTGCTCATGAGGCGATCCTACGGTCAGTCGCCTTCCGGATTCCCGTCTCCGGTGGATACCACGTCACCCACGAATCATCGGGGAGCGGATCAAGGGTCCACGCCTCGATGCTCTCGGCCAGTCGAGTCAGAGTCTCCGGAGCGGACTGCACGATGAAGGCGGCGACCTGCTCGGAGAGTTCGCCGTGGCCCCGCTCAATGCACCCAGCCCTCAGCATCGCCGTCACAAGCCGGTCGCACTCGGGCGACAGCGCCCGGAATGCTGTCGCGCGCTTCCTCCGACGTCTGGCACCATCCACGGCGCTCATGGCTCATCTCCTGCAGCCTCGGCGAGCTTTCGTCTGATGGACTGGGCTTGCTCTGCTTCATCGTGGAGGATCCTGCCCTCGATGTACCCGAACTCGGCATAGGTGAGGGCGACCACTATCTCCCGATCCACCGGCCCGTTCATGCCGCGCCCACAGATTCAGCGGTCCGGCGCCGTTGGTACTCGATCGAGTGGAGTCGGTTCGCCTCCCTGCAGTCCGCACAGGTCGGAGTGCCCTCACGCAGGTGCCGGTTGTAGGCAGTACGGGTTCCACACGGCGACTTCTGGCGATCGACCTTCGGACGCTCCCGGCACTCCGGGCAGAAGGCGGGGCGACCATTCCCCACTTTCTCGAATGACACCCCGCATCGCCGGCACTCAAACGTGCGGACCTTCGGCTCGCGCACCAAGCCGGCCATCGCAGCCTTGAGGTTGTAGATCGAATTCTTCGTCCACGGCATCCCGGTACGGGGGTTGGCGAATCCTTCGTCGGCAAGGATCCCGACTAGTCGATAGGGACCGATGTGGCTCAGTTCCTCAATCCTGGCCATCGCCCGCCGGTCCTCGGCAGTTGGATTGACGATCGGACGGTACGCGAAGGGATTGATCGCCCTGGCCGTCGGCTCAGCGAGGGGCCGGGGCGTCCGCTCTGTCCGCTCTGTCCGCTCTCGGCATGGCCCGACCCGAAGTTCGAACTCGTCCTCATCGGGGCCACGTTCGAAGTCGCCGTCGCTCCGGATGTACCAGTCGTGCCACAGGTACGAGGGATGAACCCCGAGTTTGATGGCCACAGCGTCGGCCACGTAGGTGCCGAGCCCTCGATGTCCGCATCGGTAGACCCACTGTCTCGACACGCCCAGCCTCAGCGCGACTGTGGAGATCTCGCCCGACCCCGGATCCCTGATGACACGGTCGCCGCACTGAATTCCCGGCTCCGGATTGGGGACGATGAACCTCATCACCGGGAGAAGGGAGAAGGGACGGGACTCGTGCCCGGCGTGCCACGGGATCGATAGGTCCGAGTCACTCAGATCCTCCGGAGTGTCCGCCGTCACTCCGTCCGACAGGGGATCCCGGTACAGCACAGCACTAGCCTGATTCATGTCACTACCTCCATGGGGTGGTGTCCATGCCCCGGGCCAGCTAGAACTGGCGCCGGGGCTCTATTTGTTGTTGATTCGCATGATGCAGTGTCCGGACCAGGGTGTCAAGGGTCGTCTAACGCCTTTGAGTGGGCCAGATGCCGCTCAACTCACGTTCATCGGTGGTCACGATGCCGTCCAGAAGATTGCGGGCCAGTTCGGTCGACCGCCCTGGCTCTCCGGCCAGGATCTGCTGTGCCGGAAGCGCCTGGCGACGATCGACCCAGGTCAGGACAGTGCGCATGTCCCTCCCGTCCAGTGCGGCAGCGTGGAGGAGTGGGGCCAGCATCGCCTGAGCCCGTTCATTCCAGTGCGAGCTCTCAGGTCGGAGCGATCCCTGGTGGCTGGAGGAGGACGTCACCTCGACGAGGGAGTGCGCCATGGAGAGTGAGCCCATCCACGTGGCGCAAGACCGCAATGGTGACCACTGCAGCATGGCGACATCATGTTCCCGATCGACCGATCCGGTGGGATCGAACAGGAAGCACCGGCCGAGTCGCGAACGGGCGGCGATGGTCGCGTCCAATACGTCCGGTTTGGTCGACGTGGACACCACCGCACCGTTCGCTGACAACACGTTCGGAATGATCAACGAGGTTGTCTTGCCGGACCGCTGTGGGCCGAGCGCCATCACCGAGTGTTGCGGTTTTGCATGACGCCAACCATGGTGATCATGTCCGAGATACACGCCGTGTCCCGCGGCAGCAGAAACTTCTAACTGCGCGCGGTGGTGCGAAATGACGTGTTCTGACGGTATCGGCGAAAAAAAGTTTGTCATGGGAAATTTGCCTCGGGATCGATGGGAGTACGGTGTTCCGGTGGTGGCGGAGGGTGTATCCCGCGACAATGGCGAATCGATCACCAAGGCAAATAATCCTTGCAAACAAACGGTTTTCTGTCCATAGGCTGTCTGCATCGGTATCGGAACGACGTCGCTGCCGATGCTTCGCGCGTCCCTCAACATGAACACGCGTTGCGCGTGCATCGTCGCTCTGCGAGTGAAAGGTGCTTGACCTGGGACGAGAAAGCCATTTGGCTTGTAATGGTTACGTATCGCTGAGGAGGTGATCGTGAACAAGTCACAACTCGTCAGAGCAGTGAGTCAGTCGACGCAGTCGGCTCGACAAATTGTTGAAGATGTAGTGGACGTGATGTTGGACACGATCGTCACCGAGGTTCGCTCTGGGCGAAAAGTCACGGTGATCGGATTCGGGACATTCAACCCGATCGCACGTGGTGCTCGCGTAGGTCGAAATCCGCGGACTGGTGCAGTGGTACCGATCCCCGCGTCGAAAGGTGTCCGGTTCGCCACCGGTTCGGCGTTCAAATCGGCGTTGAACCCTAAGGAGGGAGTATCAATGGCAGTAAAGAAGGCAGCAGCCAAGAGGACCGTCAAGAAGGCCCCGGCCAAGAAAACGGTGGCTCGCAAGGCGACGGCCAAGAAGGCGGTGAAGAAGGCTCCGGCCCGTAAGGCTCCGGCCCGTAAGACCGCAGCGAAGAAGACGGCAGCTAAGCGCACCGTGAAGAAGGCTCCGGCCCGCAAGGCTCCAGCCCGTAAGGCCGCAGCTAAGCGCACCGTGAAGAAGGCTCCGGCCCGTAAGACGGCTGCGCGGAAGACAGCGGCCAGGCGCACCGTGAAGAAGGCTCCGGCCCGTAAGACGGCTGCGCGGAAGACAGCGGCCAGGCGCACCGTGAAGAAGGCTCCGGCCCGTAAGGCTCCGGCCCGTAAGACGGCTGCGAGGAAGACGGCCAAGCGGACCGTGCGCAGAGCGGCCCGGTAGTACTGAAACGGCGATCTCATCGCCGCAGTTGTGTGATCAGCAGGGGCCTTCGGGCCCCTGCTGGCGCGACCGGGCAGCTCCGATCAGAGCTCGCTCATCAGATGGAAGGCTTCGGCCGCCTCGGAACCGCCGAGTGACCCATGGCTGGCCAGCTGTCGGTTCACTTTGGCCGTGAACTCAGCCGAATGGTCGGGGGAAGTTCGAGGGCTCGGAGCATCAGGTTCGATACCCATGGTGCTCTCGAGCTGGCTGCGGTGACGGAGCAGCGCTTCGATCTTGACAGTGGCGAAGCCATGGGCTTGCTCGATGTGACTGGGTAGGTCCGGCTCCCACAGCAACACCGCATCGGGACGATGTGGGGCGAGTCCGAGGTCGGGAAAGAAGTGGGGATCGCGGGCTGCGACCAACGCGTCGAGCGTCAGGAATCCGGCGGCCCGGTGATCGGGGTGCAGGCGATACCGGCGCCACGGGTCATGGCCGAGCAGGACATTCGGGCGCACCTGACGGATGATGCGTGCCACCTCCCGTCGTTGTACGACGCCGTTCACCAACTCCCCGTCGACCTGGTGCAGGAAGACCACCCGGTCCTCGTCAAGTTCGGATGCATCGCCGAGGCCGTCGATGACGGCGGCTGCCGCCCGGCACTCCTGCTGTCGATCGATGATGAGACGGCCGAGGTCGGCCCCTGGGTCCCAACTGCCCTTGGACCCATCGGTCAGGATCAGGTGGTGCACTCGGCATCCGGCGCTCGCCCACTTGGCCAGGGTGGCGCCGCTCCCGAACTCGATGTCGTCGGGATGGGCGCCGATGGCCAGAGCACGGGCCGGCACGGGGATGTCGGTGGTTACCGGCCCCGAGCGGAGCAGGTCCCCGACCGGCAACCCACTCCTACCCGGGACACCGGCTGGGGCGTCGCGACCGGTCACGTGGCGGGTGTGCCCGGTGCGGTAACCGGTATGACATCGCCCGGCTCGTCGATGTCCCATGCCAGATCAGGGCGCTCGAGGACGCGGGTGGGGAGTCCCAGGCGCGTCGCTTCGGCAACGTGGCGGGCGAACGAGCCCGGTCCGTACGAGAACTGGAATCCGGCATCTGCGGGCACGGCGATCACATTGGTCCCATTGCGGTAGCGATCCGGTACCAAGGTGATGCCCGGGCTCTCACCGACCAGGGCGATGCCCGTCGCCCGGGGGAGATCGGCGTGGGCCACGGTCACCTGGGTGACGCCGGCGGCGCGTAGATGTTCGACCCCGGCCTCCACGGCGCCGTTGAGCCCCCGACCGGGTTCCCACACCACCAGCGCCCCCAGCTGGCGGGCCCATTCGGCCACGGCGTTGTCGTCGCAGACCACGGCCACCGGTAGTGGACGGGAGGCGCCGACCACCCGGTCGGCCATGGCCCGGGCCAACGCGGCACACTCGGATTCGTCGAGGGCGAGGCGGAGGCGGCGTTTTGCCTGATCGAAGGCCTTGACCGGGATGAGGACGGCCCGGGGCCCGAAGAGGAACGGTGGCCCCACGGGTGCTGGCCGGTGGGTGGCGACGGACACGTGCTCAGTGTACGCGGACCTACCGCCACCCCTCCGCTGGGACGGCGGTGGCCCCCGGTAGGGTGGAGCTGTGCCGGAAGAGGATGTCGTCGAGCGTGGCGTCACCGAAAGCCAGCGACGAATTCAGGCGTTGGCCCGGGTGCGGGCCATCCTGCTTGACCTGGGCTGTTCCAATGAAGAGATCGATCGGGCGGTAGCCGACGACGTGGTCGACCTCTTGGTGGTGGACCGCATGCTGGTTCCGTCCGAACATCGCATGACTCAGGCACAGGTGTCCGAGCAGACCGACATCCCCGTCGAGGACGCCCGACGGTTCTGGAGAGCGCTGGGATTCCTCGATGTCGGTGAAGATGACCTTGCGTTCACGGAAATGGACATCGAGGCCGTGGAGATCTTCCAGGCCATGGTGGCCAAGGGGCTGGTCGACATCGACTCGGCCGTGCAGATGGCCCGGGTGGTCGGCTCGTCTATGGCCCGCATCGCCGAGGCAGAGGCAGCTCCCGGCACCACGCCGATGTTGATGGCCTCCGGAGACAGCATCATCGACGCCGATCACTTCGCCCGCCAG
>JADGOF010000135.1 GCA_017883105.1 Acidimicrobiales bacterium | reverse complement strand
CGCGCCACGTCCACGTGGAGTCCCCGGTTTGACTGGTGAGTTCGACTTCGATGCGATGGGCCATACCGGGCGACAGGCTACTGCTGTCGCCGACCCACCCGGGCACGACGTTTCGGAACCCGGTCTAAGAAGGGCCTAAGAACCCGCTGAAATGCGGGTTTTCCCTGGTGGGCACGTCCTACGATGTCGTCCTCACCGCTTGTGTTTCGTTCGACCGGACGGCGGTCCGATGGCGAAGTGCGCGACAACCGGCGGAACTCTGATGTTCGAGGAGGCACACAGTGGAGCATTCGGAAGTCGAAGGTCCGATACCCGGGGTCGACGAGGAGCAGTCGGTCGCGCCGTCGGCCGAAGCCCCACCCGAATCCCCAGCGACAACGGAGACGGGAACGCCAACCGAGGGGGACACCAACGGAGGGGCCGTGCCGCTCGGTCCGGTATCCGAGGAATCGACCACTTTGGCCGTGGGCGACCCGACCGAAGAGGTGTCCGTCGCCGGACCGGGAGACACCGAGCAGATCCCTGCGGTGGAGACCCCCGCCCCGGCTCCTTTCCTCCCGCCCCAGTGGCAGGAGCCCGCGCCCGCCGCCACAACCGGAGGCGCCAACCCGCCTCCGTTGACGGCCATGATTCCCTCCGGACCGTCGAGCTGGTCCCCCGACCTGTCACCGCCGCCGGTAAAGGAGAGCACCGAATCGAAGGGTCGCCGGTCCCCGGGTTGGGTGTGGGCGGTCATCTCGATGGCGGCCGCCCTCATCGGCGCGGTCATCGGCGGTGGGATCGTGGCCGTGTCCAATCACAACAGCGGCTCGTCCACGGTGAAGGAGATCTCGGCAGGCCCGGCGCTGCTCAACGGCACCACCAACATCGAGACGGTCATCGCCAAGGTGCTGCCGGCCGTAGTGTCCATCGACGCCACCTCCCCGGCACCGGCCACGCAGTCGATCTTCGGCGGCACCTCGGGCGGAGGTGTGCAAGAAGACCAGGGCACCGGGATGATCATCACCTCCGGCGGCGAGGTGATCACCAACAATCACGTCATCGCCGGGGCCACCACCATCACCGTGACCCTGTTCGGCAGCCTCAAGGCCCTGCCTGCCACCCTGGTGGACACCGATCCCGCCAACGACGTGGCCCTGCTGCAGATCACCAACGGCTCGAATCTCCCCACCGTGTCGTACGGCAACTCCGACAACGTCCAGGTCGGTGACGCGGTGGTGGCCATCGGCAACGCGCTGGGTCTCTCGGCCGGGACGCCCACGGTGACCCAGGGGATCATCTCGGCCAAGGGCCGTACCGTGCAGGCCAGCGACTCCTCGGGCAACGCCGCCGAGACGCTCACCAACATGTTCCAGACCGACGCCGCCATCAACCCGGGCAACTCCGGCGGCCCCCTGGTGGACTCCTCGGGCAAGGTCATCGGGATGAACACCGCGGTGGCCGCCGGCGCCAATGGCACCTCACAGGCGCAGAACATCGGATTCGCCATCCCGTCGAATAAGATCGGGCAGCTGCTGCCGGCCCTCCGCAGCAAGTCGATCGGGAGCCAGACCAAGTCGGGTACGGCGTTCCTCGGCGTCTCCCTCGAGACGTTGACCCCTCAGCTGCGAAGTGCGTACAACTTCGTGCCCAGCCAAGGAGCGGTCGTCCTGCAGGTGGAGGGAGGTTCACCGGCCGCGGTGGCCGGCCTCCAGCAGGGAGACGTGATCACCTCCTTCGAGGGAAAGCCGGTGACCAGTGCCGACCAGCTGGCCACGGCCATCCAGAATCTCCATCCGGGCAAGAAGGTGTCGATCGGGCTCTATCGGGGCCAGACCCAGATGATCGTCACCGCGACGCTCGGGACCAACGCGGGCACGTCGACCTCCTCCATCGGGGGCTGACCCCGACCCGGCCGCAGGCCCGGTGAACGCACGACCCGGCAGTTACTTGCCCCACGGTGCGGGGATCATCACTGCACGCACCATCGGAGGGATGGGAGGATCGGGCTCGTGGCGACGACTGACAACGACCACGCGGCTGAGGACCGGTGGGTCGACCGGCTGGCCACGCCCCGGCTCGAGCCGGCCCGCGACGGCGTCGCTCCCGATGAGGATGCGCTGGCCCGAATCCTCCAGACGGCCACCACCGTGCCCGACCACGGGGGGTTGCGCCCCTGGCGGTTCGCAGTGATCACCGGGGCCGGTCGGGAGCGGTTCGGTGCCGCCCTGGTGGCCGGGCTGCACTCCCTCCGCGGTGACGATCTTCTCGAACTGGTGGTCACCAAGATGCAGGGGAAGGCGTTTGCCGCCCCGTGTGCGGTCATGTTGATCGCCTCGCCCGATCCCAGCTCCAACGTTCCGGTATGGGAGCAGGTCGCCTCGGCATCGTGCACCGGGTACGCCATGGTGTTGGCCGCCACCGCCCTCGGACTGGGAGCCGCCTGGAAGAGCGCCGCGGTGTTGGCCACCGAGCCGGTACGCACCCTGTTTGCCGCGCAGGACGACGAGCAGCTCCTCGGTTGGATCAACCTGGGTACGCCCGGGGCCAGGCGCGAACGGGCGACGACCGCGGACGGTCCGGTCGACCTGGCCCAACTGGTGACGGTGATCGCTTCGGACGACCGACCCTTCGGTCGCTGAGCCCACCTCCGACCGCCCGTCGCGGCAGCGGGGGAGTGGCGGCCCCTACCGGTGACGAGCTCCACCGGTGATCAGGCGGACCGCACCGACGAACTGGGGTTGGGTGCGCAGATGGCCGAACCGTTCGTCCCACCACCCGGAAGCCAGATCATCGGCCAGTGATGCGACCACGCGTTGTTCGACACCCGGTTCGAGGAACGTCCACGCCGACTGGGATCTGCGCACCGAGGGATCGAGGAACGCCTCCGGCCGGCCGTAGAATGCCTCGGTGAACCCGTCGACGCAGTCCAGGGGGATGGGGACCTCGACCATCTGGCTATCCGGGCCCAACGCCTCGGCGATGGCGGCGACGTCCGGGTAGCGGGCGGCTTCGGCGGCCCTGAGCTCCGGGGCGTACTCCATCAGCCACAGGCGGTCGAGGGCCTCCCGGTCGAAGGTGAGGATGACCACCGGACCGTCGGTCACCCGCCGCATCTCCGCCAAGGCGGCCACCGGGTCGGGCCACTGGTGGACGGTGACCATGGCCATCGAGGCGTCGCATGTGGCGTCGCCGAAAGGGAGGGCCTCGGCCACGGCCCGGACGACCGGAGCACGGCCGGCCGGCCTCTGGCCGATCATGGCCGGTGAAGGCTCGACGGCCACCACAGTGCGGTCCTTCGGTTCGTACGAGCCGGTGCCGGCGCCCACGTTGAGCACCGAGTGGGCGTTACCGAGGGCGGCGACGACCAGCGAGGCGATCCGTGCATCGGTCCGGCGGTGGCCGGCGTAGTCCGTGCCGTGTCGGGCGTAGTCGACGTCTCCGGCAACCTGGGTCAATAGCCCCACCTGGCCAGAGGAGGGCCGAGGCCGGCCTCGGTGGCGCACGCTCCACAGAGATCCATGCGCCGGGCCCCCGGTCGGTCGGATACGGCCACCCGTCGCCATCCGTAGTGTCGGGCCTCTTCGAGGCAGGCGGATTCGGACCAGCGCGGTGACGTCCGGCTCCCGCACTTGCCGCAGGTGCGGAAGAAGACCTCATCGTCATAGAAGTCATCGAGATCATCGATGTTCAGCTCGTCGGGGTGGTAGTCCATGGCGGTCCTCCGGCTCCGAGAATACCGTCGGCGCAGCATCTACTCGACACGGGTTTCTGAGTGGGCCCGTAGGGTGAAGGTCAAGCGGTGAGCGTTGCTCTCTGCTCCCCGGCAACCGCCGAGTCGAATGAGGGAGAGAGAGATCATGGCTGAGGTGGACGATTTCAATACTCGGAACATCGAGGAGTTTCGGGCCAACCAAGGCAGGGTGGGCGGGCCGTTCGAAGGTGCCCCGGTACTGCTGTTGACCACCACCGGTGCCAAGTCGGGGAAGCAGCGGGTGAACCCGATGATGTACAAACCCGAAGGTGAGCGATTGTTCGTCTTCGCTTCGAAAGCGGGAGCTGACACCAATCCGGACTGGTTCTACAACCTGGTGGCCAACCCGAACGTCACGGTGGAAGTGGGGGAGGAGACCATCGAGATGACCGCCACGGTCGTCGAGGTCGCCGAACGGGATCGAGTCTATGCCGAACAGGCCGAGCTGTATCCAGGATTCGCCGAGTACCAGGCCGGGACGGAACGGATCATCCCGGTGGTGGCGCTCGACCGGCGGTAGGCCACGGATCGTCGGGATCTCGTCGCGGTGAACCACCGGTGACGTGGTGGAGTGATCTAGTATCGTCACCGTGACGAAATCATCCGTCAGTGCTCGGTGCGGCTGGTGCCACCGCCCGGTGACCCAGACCCACGGTGCCGGCCGACCCCGCCTGTTCTGCAGCCGTTCCCACCGGCAGCGGGCCTATGAGGCCCGGCGGCGGGCCGATGCGCTGCACGTGCCGGCCGGCCAGGTCATCGTGTCCGAAGGGGATCTCGAGACCTTGCACGATCGTCTGTACCGGCTCGAAGCGGCCGTCGAGGATGTGACAGCCGACCTCACGGGAACCTCCGGCCTCAAGGCCTACCGGGATGCGTTCGATCATCTCTACGACTCGGCGCAGGACCTGATCGGCCTGGTCATCGAACCCGTTCGGGAGTAGCGCAGGACCTCGCAGTCGAGGAATCGCTACTGAGGAGCGGGAATCACTCGTTCGAGGAGCGACCGAGCAGCCTTCAGTACGGTGTCGTGGTTGTGGGTGAGTGTGAAGGCAAACCGCCGGTCGCGGTCGGGCCCGGAGTCGCCAAGGTCCTTGGCGATGAGTGCGCCGGCGTAGTGAGTGCCGACAATGACCACCACCCATTCACCACGGAGGGGATCGTTCGAAGGCAGTGCCACTCCGCGGACACCTGGGATGGGCTCTGACGACAAGCCGATACCCAGGGCGGCCACCAAGGGGCAACGGGACGCTATGCAGGCGTAGCGAACAGCCGTATCTGCAGTGAAGCGCCGAGCTTCTTGAAATGCACCGAGGACCACCGGTGGATTTCCTAGTGCCAAGCCCTGATTCTCGAGATGCCGGGAAATCCCAAGTAGAAGTCCCTTGGGCCCGATGCGCACGGTGGGAGGATCGACGAGACTGAACGGCGTCACAGACGTTGTTGGGAGTGGCTTGCGAAGGCTGAACGCATGGGTCGGAGACGACAAGGAGCCCAAGGGGCCGGCCCGGCTGAAATACCAACCTTGGCCGAGCACGGCACCCAGGGCCAGGGCTTGGAGGAGATGGGTCTCGGTTTCCACGCCCTCGGCGAGGATGGTCGCTCCAGAGCGCTCTGCGTACGAAGCCACGCTGGTGAGAATGGCCGCCTGGGCAAGGTCGGGCCATCGTTGGATGAGTGACAAGTCGAGCTTGATCACATCTGGTGCGACGAGGGATAGCAAGGCAAGTGAGTTGGGCATTGCCCCCACGTCGTCGAGCGCTATGGCGCAACCTGCGACCCGCAGCTCATGCACCGCACGGAGCAGCTCGGCGGGCCGATCCACCAGAGCGCGTTCGGTGATCTCGGCGACAAGGTCGAGTTTGTCGGCGCCCCTCTCCAACAGGCGACCAGCGGTGCCGGTGACCAGGACGGACGGTTCGAGGTTGACGAACAGTCGGAATCGGGGAGGAATGCCGTGGGCGAGGGCGTCATCAATGGCGGCTGTGCGGCATGCTTCGTCGAGTTGTGCGAGTCTTCCTACCTGGGTTGCCCACCGAAATGCCGCCTCCGGGGTGATACCGATATTCGGCCAACGAGCGAGAGCTTCAGCTCCAACCTCCTCTCCCGTTACGAGGTCAACGACCGGTTGATACGCGGGTTGGAGGTTGCGACGATCAAGCAGATCATCGAAGACAAGTTTCGGCGCATCAGCCGGCCTCGTTCGCCCCTTCGCAGATCGAATTGATCCGCGTGCCCTGACGTCAACTTGCCCCATCCCTGAACATCGGCACATTCCCAGGTGAACTTGACTGAGCGTGGTCGCCTTGTATGCGCGGGGACCCTGACCGGGCTTTCTCGCCAGTTCGGGAACTCTCACTCGTATAGCCTGCGAAGATTGGAGCGGGGGATTGTACGCGCCGATCTGTGCCCACTCCATCCAATTTGAGCATGTACTGCTGCTTGCAGCCGCAACACGCACCCTCCCACGCTAACAGCGCACCTTCCACCAACCCCGATGGCCGCCCTGTAGGTCAGGCCCTTGGGGTGTGCTTCCCGTCTAGGAGCGTGGGTCAGTATCCGCAATTGACGAGGTAGTCCTCTGACTCGCGATCGGTCGGCGGATCGACAAGAATTCTGGGTATGGCAATCGACCCGG